>NZ_JBQDLF010000065.1:0-14963 GCF_052095815.1 Brachybacterium sp.
GCGTGAATACCCGCCACAGCAGGGTCATTCACCACGAACCGCGAAGAGCCGGTTATCCACAATGCGGAGGCGAGGAGGGTGTTCCACCGGATGGATGGGCGCTGGCAGCCCAGGGCTCTCGCCCTGGAACGGGCCTGGCCGTCGGCGCGGTCCGTCCTGCGGCGTCATTGTGGGGACGGCCTCCCCGTGACCTCGGGGCCGGGACGGCGTAGCGTGCGAACATGACCGCCGACGATCAGTCCACTCCCGCCTCCTCTCCCGCCGATCCCACCGCAGAACTCACCGCCGACGTCGTCGTGATCGGCGGTGGGCCAGTGGGCGAGAACATCGCCCAGTACGCGATCGAGGGCACCGACCTCACCGCGATCCTCGTCGAGGGCGAGCTGCTGGGCGGCGAATGCTCCTATTACGCCTGCATGCCCTCGAAAGCGCTGCTGCGGCCGCTCGCCGTCGCGGGCGCTGCGGCGAACCTGCCAGGGATCAGCACCCCGGAAGTCGACCGCGAGGCGCTGCTGGCCCGGCGCGACACCTGGGTCTCGCACTATGACGACTCCGGGCAGATGGAGTGGGCCAAGGGCGCAGGCCTGCAGGTGGTGCGGGGGCACGGACGGATCATCGGCGAGCGCGAGGTGCTGGTCGAGGCGGTGGACGGCGGAGGGCCGACGCTCGTGCGCACCACCCGCGCCGTCGTGATCGCGACCGGCTCCCAGGCGGTCACCCCCGATGCGCTGAAGGAGCTGCTGCCGTGGACCTCACGCGATGCGACTGGGGTGCGCGAGGTGCCGGGCGAGCTGGTGATCGTCGGCGGCGGCGTGGTCGCGGTCGAGGCGGCGACCTGGATGGCAGCGCTCGGCAGCGAGGTCACCCTGCTGGTGCGCGGCGGCACACTGCTGTCAGGCTTCGAGCCCTTCGCCGGGAAGCACGTGCAGGACGGCCTGGAAGCTCTCGGCGTCGACGTGCACCTGGGCACCACCGTGCTCTCCGGCGAACGCGACGGAGCCCGGGACACCGGGCTCGGCCAGCTCCACGGCGGGCGGGTCACGCTGCAGATCGAGGACTCGAGCGGGCGGCGGGAGGTCGTCGCCGACGAGGTGCTGGCAGCGACAGGTCGGCGGCCTCGACTCGCCGATGTCGGCCTCGCATCGATCGGCCTGGTCCCGGAGGACGTCACGGGTGCGGAGCGCCCCACCTCGGACGATGCCACCGGCGCGCCGCTGCCCGAGTGGCTGCACGCCGTGGGCGATGCGAGCGGGGAGGCGCCGCTGACGCACTGGGGCAAGTACCGGGCCCGCGTGATCGGGCAGGCGATCCGCGCCGGCGCCACCGGAGAGGCGCTCGAGCCGGTGCCCGAGTCCGTCCCGGTGCCGCAGGTGGTGTTCACCGATCCGCAGGTCACCTCCGTCGGCCTCACCGAGGCGGCGGCCCGGGAGGCCGGGCACGATGTGGTCACCTCGCAGGTCCCCTTCAGCGGGGCGGCCGGTTCTGCGCTGCTGCGCGACGACGTCACCGGCACCGCCCAGCTGGTGGTCGATCGAAGGACGCGCACGCTGGTGGGAGCGACCTTCGTCGGCCCCGATGCCTCCGAGCTGATCCATGCCGCGACCATCGCGATCGTCGGGCAGGTGCCGGTGCACGTGCTGCGACACGCGGTGCCGAGCTATCCGACCGCCTCCGAGCTGTGGCTGCGCCTGCTCGAGGAGCTGCCGCGAGAGCTGCGCGCGGGCTGAACAGGGCTTCCGCACCGCCCTCCTCCCTTCGGAGGAGATGACAGATAACACTGGTCCCGGGGCCGACGGATCGGGTGGAATGGGGTGTGCCGCGACTCCGCGGCGCCGTCCCGCACCACCTCGGAGGATCATGTTCACGCGGCTGAAGCGCTCCCGCCAGCTCCGGCGGGCGAAGCCCGGTGACGGCAGCGCGCTGAAGGATCTGCGCTGGTGGCAGCTGCTGACGCGCACCCAGTTCTTCCTGGATCCGGCCGAGCCCGAGGGCCGCCCTGCGCGCTACACCGTGGACGTCCGCTATCTCGCCAGCGAGCTCGAGGGCGGGAAGATCGCCGAGGGCGCCCGCCATGCACCGGTGGCGCTTTATCGCGATGGCCTGCAGCAGCAGATCGCGACGCCGCCGGTGGCCTTCGCGGTGCCGGGCGGGGTGATCGAGGTGGCGACCAGCACCTACGGGCTGACCCGGATGCATCATGTGCCAGAGGGCAGTCGCGAGGGGCGCACGCTACGTCCGCATCAGCGCTCACTCGAGGGCCTGCGAGCCCGTTTCGGCCGACGCCACCCGGGCCCGAGCCGGGCGATCGGAGCGCTCGCGGTCCTCATCCTCTTGATGGGCCTCGTGCTGATGGTGCCCCAGGCCGCAGAGCTGATCACGAGCCTGGATCCGGTCGCCGAGCGGGTGGGCACCTTCACCTCCCCGATACAGCTGCCGGCCTGGGCGAACACCTCGCTGATCATCGCCGGCGCGCTGGCGGCGAGCGAGCGGGCACTGACCCTGCGGAACCACTGGCTGATCGATGCGGACACGACGTGGACCAGCTTCGGCTGAGGCTCCAGCTGCTGCCGGCCGCCCACTGATTGCTGTCCCGCGGCGAGGAAACCGGTCGCCGCGCCCCCGCCCTTCGTCGTACCGTCGGTGCCATGCCCCCGCTGCCTCCGCCTCTCGACCAGCCCGCAGGGCCTGACGCGCTCTACGCCGATCCGCGCCTCGCCGCCTGCTACGACACCTTCGACGGGGAGCGCGACGACCTCGACCACTACTGCACGATCCTCACCGAGCTCGGTGCACACTCGGTGATCGATGTGGGCTGCGGGACCGGCGCGCTCGCGGTGCGTCTGGCGGCCGACGGGGCCTCGGTGACCGGCGTGGATCCCGCTCTCGCGTCCCTCGAGGTGGCGCGTGGGAAGCCGCACGCCGAACAGGTGCACTGGATCCACGGCACCGCGCCGGACCTCCCGGCGCTCGACGCCGACGCCGCCGTGATGACCGGCAACGTCGCCCAGGTGTTCGTCTCCGACGAGGCGTGGGCTGAGACCTTGCGCGGGATCCGCGCGGCACTGCGCGACGGCGGGGCGCTGGTGTTCGAGTCCCGTCGTCCCGAGCGCCGGGCCTGGGAGGAGTGGCAGCAGGACACCGCGGAATCACGTCATGAGGTGCCCGGGCTGGGGCTGGTCCGCTCCCGCCCCACCCGCTTCGAGGTCGCGCTGCCCCTGGTCACCTTCGCCGATGAGTTCACCTTCGAGGACGGCTCCACGCTCACCTCGACCTCGACGTTGCGTTGGCGCACCGAGGCGGAGCTGCGCTCCACGCTCACGGAGGCCGGGTTCGCGGCCCAGGAGTTCCGCGACGCCCCGGACCGGCCCGGGCGAGAGTTCGTGGTGGTCGCCCGGGCGGTGTGAGGGCACCCGACGGCGGCGCGGGCTCAGCCCTCAGCGCCAGCTTCGGTGCCGGTCCCGGTGTAGAACCCGTAGGTGGCGTCGGCCCGCTGCTGGGCGACGTCCGCATCCTCTCCGGAGGCGGTGTGGGCCACGGCCCAGCCGTCCGCCGCGCCGCGGTAGAAGGAACGACCCTCCTCGGTGAAGGCCCAGGCCTCCGCCTCCGACGGGGCGAGCGACCCCCCGGTCGCGCCGAGGTGCAGGGCCAGGCCCAACAGGCCGCCGTCCCAGCCGACGCCCGTGGCGCCGGGGCCGAAGGTCTCCCACATCTCGGCGGGGATGTCCGCGGTGAGCGAGGTGTGCTCGAGCTCGAAGCGGGTGGTGTCCTCGCCGTCGGCGGCCAGGCGGATGGTCAGCCAGGACACCCCGCCCATCATCTCCCAGGTCACGGAGTACTCGGCGGTGCCGTCGGCCGGAGGTTCGCAGGCGAGGATCTCGCCGCCGGCGTTGCCCTCGAACTGGTAGCGGCCGCCGAGCTGGAGGTCGCCGCTGATCGGCAGGAACCAGCGCTGGATGCGCTCGGCGGTCGTGACCGCATCCCAGACGTCGGCGAGCGCGGCGGGGTAGCTCTGCTCGAGCGTCTGGACGTGCGCGGGGGCGCCATCCCGCTCCTCGACGCGATAGGCGCGAGTGACGGACTGCAGCTGGGTGGGGACATCGACCATGTCAGGTCTCCTTCTCGATAGTGGTGGTGGAACTGATGGTTTCTGCGCTGAGCCGGCGCTGCCGCTTGCCGCGAGCGAGCTCGGTGCCGAGCGCGTCGAGCTTCGGCAGCCAGAAGCGCTCGAAGGGGCTGAGCCAGTCCTTCGCCTCGCGCGGGCCGCGAGCGTCGACCGCATAGAGCCGTCGTCGCCCCTCGGCCCGGACGGTCGCGAAGCCGTGCTCGCGCAGGACACGCAGGTGCTGGGAGACGGCCGGCTGGCTGATCCCGAACTCCTGCTGCACGATCTCGCCGATTTCCCCCGCGCTGAGCTCCGGGGTGCCGCCCACGGGCGCATCAGGATCCCCGTCGTCGGCGAGGAGTTCGAGGATCCGCCGCCGCACGGGGTCGCCGAGGACATCGAGCGCGTGCATGCCCTGATCCTCCCCTCGAATAACGCATAAGTCAAGTCTTATGCATTGCGAGTGTCCTCCCTCAGCGGCGAGTGGCCAGCACGATCGCCCGGTAGGCGACGCCGAGCAGCACCAGGCCCACCCCGGCGACGACGGTGCTGCCGGGCAGCGCTGCGACCAGCAGCACGCAGCCGACGAGGCCCAGCACCTGCAGCACCTTCGGGAACAGGCGCCACTGGCCCACCTGGGTGAGCGCGGCGAGGTTCGCGACCGCGTAGTACAGCAGCACCCCGAAGGAGGACGCGGCGATCGCGACCAGCACGTTCGAGGCCAGCAGCACCAGCAGCACGATCGCGATCCCGGCGACCGCTTCGGCCCGCTGCGGCACTGCGTAGCGGTTGCTGGAGCGGGCGAGCGGGCGGGGCAGGTCGCCGCCGCGCGCCATGGCGAGCATGGTGCGGGAGACCCCCGCGACCAGGGCGAGCAGGGCGCCGGAAGCAGCGGCGACCGCACCGACGGTGATGACCACGCTCCACGCCTCGCCCGCGCCCACAGCCTGCAGGGCGGCGAGGAAGGGTGCGGGCCCCCAGCCCTGGTCCCCGGGGGCGGGGCCGACGAGGACCAGCACGATCGACAGCGCGAGGTACAGCACCGCCACCACGCCGAGGGCCACCAGGATCGCGCGGGGGATGGTGCGGCGCGGGGCGATGACCTCCTCGCCGAGGGTGGCGACCCGGGCGTAGCCGGCGAAGGCGAAGAACATCAGCGCCGCCGCCTGGATCACGGCGAGCACGATCCCGGCCGCTCCCCCGGTCCCGGCGCCGAGCACCGCTGCCAGTCCCCCGTCCCACAGCCCGGCGCGGGCACCGGCGAGCGGGCCCGGCACGACCCAGGCTCCTGCGCCGCCATCGCCCGCCGCGCCCGCAGCGTCCGCAGCACCGGTGCCCGAAGCGGTCAGCAGGCCGACGAGCAGCCTCCCGCCGGTCAGCACCAGCGCAGCGAGCGCGACCGTGACCAGCACCCGGGCCAGCGCCGCGGTGCGGGTGATGCCCACCAGGTTCACGCCGGTCAGCGCCACCACCACGAGTGCCGCGACGATCCGCTGGAGCGGTTCGGGCACCAGGTAGGCGGAGATCACCAGGGCCATCGCCGCGCAGGAGGCGATCTTCCCGATCACGAAGCACCAGCCGGCGAGGAAACCCCACCAGTTGCCGAGCTGCTCGCGCCCGTAGTGATAGGTGCCGCCGGAGCTGGGGTGCTGGGCGGCCAGCTGCGCGGTGGAGGTCGCATTGCACAGGGCGACCGCGGCGGCGATCAGCACCGCCAGCGGGGCGAGAGCGCCCGCGAGGTCCTGGGCGGCGCCGAGGGAGACGAAGGCTCCCGCGCCGATCATCGAGGCGAGACCGATCACGACGGCATCGCGCAGTCCCAGCTGGCGGGCGAGCCCCCCAGGGATGGGGCCCTGGGACGTGAGCCGGCCGACGGCGGGGTTGGTGGGGACGGGGCCGTCCAGCTCGGAGCTGCCGGGAGTGGTGGTCATGAATTCCGTTCGATGAGGGCGCCGACATGGCGGGACGCCGGCGGTGCGCATTGCCGACGAAGGTCGGTGTGCACTGCCGGCGTCCCCATCATGCAGGTCAGGAGTGGCGGGGCGCCATCGCCAGGTGCGTCAGCGCCCCCGGCCCGCGCCGTGAGGGTCAGTCCTGTTCGGACAGGTACGTGATCTGCTGATCCACGCTGAGCCGGTACAGGAACGCGGCAGTCGCGTCACGGTTGGTGGCGTTCAGCGGCCGGTAGGTCCCATCGGTCCAGCCGGTGCTGATCCCCTCGGACTTCATCCACGCGATCTCCGTGGCGAACTGGGTGTTCGCCGGGACATCCTTGAACACCGCCGAGGTCGGATCCGCGAACTCCGGTGAACCGGCGTAGCGGTACACGAACGCCGCCATCGCATCCCGCGCGATCGGGGTGGTGGGACGGAACGTACCGTCCGACCAGCCCCGGGTGATGCCCTGCTGGTAGGCCCAGATGATCGCCTCGTAGTGCTCGTCTCCCTCTTCCACGTCGGTGAAGGGCTCGGTGCGCGGTGCGTCCACGTGGGGGGATCCGGCCAGGCGGTAGAGGAACGCGGCCATCGCGTCGCGGTTCACGGGCTGCAGGGGACGGAAGGTGTGGGTGCCGTCCTCCTCCTCCCAGCCGGTGGAGTAGCCGTTGCTCGCCATCCACATGATCTCGGTGTGGAACATATTCGACTCGGGCACGTCGGTGAAGGTCAGGACGCCGCAGTCCTCGCCGCCGACGGCCGTGACCTCGTGGGTCACCGCGGTGCCGGTGTCGGGGGTGGCGGTGATCGTCAGCGCCACCTGCTCGCCCTCGGCGACGCAGAAGTCCTCGCCGAGGTCGACCTGCGCGACCAGGCGGCCGCTCTCCTCATCCACCGCGATCGGGGCGGTGAAGGTGCCGAGCTCGCCGGCGTCCACGCTCACCTCGGTGAGCTGCGGAGCACCGAGGCTCTCGGACTCCAGGCCCGCCAGGCGCAGCATCGGGGTATCGCCCTCGATGAGCTGCGCGTCGAGCTGGCGCTGGGAGTAGTCGGGGGCGAGATCCTCGTTCGCGGCGAGGTACTCGACGAAGGCGTCCCGGTCCAGCACGCCGGTGTCGCCCACGTTCTGCGCCCCGGTCAGTGCCCACATGTTGTCGCCGCCCTCGAAGAGGAAGCTCGCGGTGACGATGGTGTAGACGGCGTCGGGGTCGACGAGCTCGCCGTTGACGCGGATCTCGACGATGCGATCGTCGAGCTCACGGCTGCTGTCGAAGACGTACTCGACGTTCTCGGAGACGCTGAAGGCGAGGAACTGGCCGGTCTCCGCACCGTCCTCGTCACGCTGCCACTGCTCCTCGAGCATCTGCTTGAGCTGGGCACCGGTGAGGTCGCCGGAGTTGAGGGTGTTGCCGAAGGGCACCATCCCGTTGGCCTCGGCATAGGTGACCACGCCGTCGCCGTCCTCGCCGTTCGCGTCGTACCAGAGCTCGGCGCGGATGCCGCCGGGGTTCATCCAGCCGATGACCTCGTGCTGCTGGGTGGCGCCGCGTTCCTCGAGGTACCACTTCATGGAGTCGGCGAGCATGTTGCCGGCCGCGGAGTGGCGGGCACGGTTGTCGCCCTTGGTGATGGACTGGTTGGTGACCGGGTCGAGCGGCTCCCGGATGCCCTCGTCGTCGTACTGGGCCTTGTCATCGTTCCAGGAGGTGGTGATGTCTCCGGAGACGGAGCCGACCGGCTCTGCGCCCAGGACCGCGGCGTCGCTGATGGCGTCGGCGGCGACCTTGGCGGCGGCGTCGAAGGTGGGGATGCCGGCGCAGGCGTCGAGGTCGGCGTCGGCGGTCGGGATCAGCCGGGTGCCGTCCTCGGTGGCATCCCAGTCGCCGTCCGCGCCGAGCTCGAGGGTGACGGCGCCGAGGTTCACGCCGCTCGCGCCGGTCTGGACGATCGGGCGGACCTCGCCGTCCTGGCCGGGGACCGGAGCGTCGAAGGCATAGGTCTGGTGCGAGTCGCCGTTGAAGATGACGTCGGCCTCGGCGGAGGTCTCGTTCACGATCTTGTCGAAGATCGGATCGGTGTTGGTGGGGGCGCTGCCTGGCTCGCCGCTGCCGCTGGCACCCTCGTGATAGGAGACGACGAGCACGTCGTACTCCGTGCCGGAGGTGTTCAGCTCCTCGATGGCCTGGTTGACGGAATCGACCGGGTCTCGGAACTCGAGGCCCTCGATCGCGACGGGGCTGACCTTTCCGATCGTCTTGGTGGTCACGGCGCCGACCACGGCGACCTTCACATCGCCCGCATCGACCACCGCGTAGGGCTCGTGGAGGCGCTCCCCGGTGGCGGTCTCGTGGACGTTCGCGGCGAGGTCCGGGAAGTCGGTGCGGGGCTCGATGCGACCGGTGAGGTCGGCGCGGCCCTGGTCGTACTCATGGTTGCCGATCGCGGTGGCATCGACGCCGAGGGCGTTGAGGAAGTCGATCGTGGGCTCGTCATTGGCCACGGCCGATTCGAAGGCGGTGCCGCCCACGTTGTCGCCTGCGGAGAGCAGGGCGTTGTTCGGGCTCTGCGCCTGGACGGTGGCGATCGTGCAGGCGAGGGCGCTTCCGGCTCCGAGGGCACCGTGGAAGTCGTTGATGCCCAGCAGGCTGACCTGGTCACCGGTCTCAGCGGCAGCGGCGGCGCCGAGGGGGATGACGGCCGACGCGAAGGCGACCGCGGCGGCACCGAGGCCGACGGTCGCACCGCGCGCGAGGCGGCGGACAGGGTTGTCACTCATGACGGGCTCCTGAGGAGAGGGGGATGGCCGGGGTGTGCTCCAGCTCATCTCACCCCATCGGATCGAGACACGCCCGGCGTTTCACGATCCCGTCGGGCACCGTCATCCGATGTTCACCTCAAAGCCCAGGCAGGCAACCTGACGTGCACTGACGGATCCCCGAATCGTGACCTTCCCGTGATTCTCGCGGCGGGGCCCGCTGCGTTCGGAGCGGGTCCCCGCTGCGTTCGGTGCTGCGTTCGGGGCTGCGTTCAGGGCGACGGTCCTGGAGCTGGTCGGGGTGCTGGTCGGGGTGCTGGACCGGGTGCTGGTCCGGGAGTCAGCCAGGCAGACGGGCCCTCAGCGCAGAGCCCTGCCGGAGCGTCGACCGCTCCTGGCCGCGCATCGTCTCGTCTCCCACATCGGGACCCGCTGCGCCTGGGACCGAGGTCCCGATGTGGGTAGCATCGGTGAAGGCGTCCAGCGGTGCGCACCGTGGGCTGCACTTCTCGTCGCGCACGATGAGTGATTGCCCCGCGCCGCCCCGTTCCGCTCGCCGCGCCACGGCCTCCGCTCTCTCAAGGAGTCATCCCATGGTCATGCCTTTCCTCAGCCGCCGCCCCACCGTCCCCGCGAAGGACGGCGCGAGCTGGCCGCACGTGGTCATCCTCGGCGGCGGCTTCGCCGGCGCTCACGCAGTGGGCGCCCTGCGCGATGCGCGGGTGCGGGTCACCCTGATCGACCGCAACGTCTACAAGACCTTCCAGCCGCTGCTGTACCAGGTCGCGACCGCGGGCCTGAATCCCGGTGACGTCACCATGTTCCTGCGCGGCCTCTCGCTCAAGGTGCCGAACATGCGCTACCGCCAGGGCGAGGTCGAGGGCGTCGATCCGGAGCGGAAGATCGTGCGCCTCGACGAGGGCCAGAGCGGCCAGCAGGAGATCGCCTACGACTACCTGATCGTCGCCAACGGTGCGACCACCACCTACTTCGGCACCCCCGGCGCCGAGGAGCATGCGATGCCGATGTACACCCGCGCCCAGGCGCTCGCGATCCGCGACCGGATCTTCTCGGAGCTGGAGCGTTCGAGCCGCGAGGTCGGGCTCGGCCGCGGCCACGACAAGCTGCATGTGTGCATCGTCGGCGGCGGGCCGACGGGTGTGGAGATCGCCGGCGCGCTGGCGGACTTCCGGACGCAGGAGCTGGACATCCTCTACCCGGAGATGGACCCCGGCACGCTGCAGGTCACCGTGCTCCAGCGCGGCGACGAGGTGCTCAAGGAGTTCTCCACCAAGTACCGCCAGTACGCGGCCGACGAGCTGCGGGATCGCGGCGTGGTCCTGCAGCTGGGCCGCGGCGTGAAGGAGGTCGGCTACGACCACGTGGTGCTCGATGACGATTCGATCCTCGAATCCGACATCACGATCTGGGCTGCGGGCGTCGCGATCCCGAAGATGGTCTCCGAGTGGGGCTTCCCCCAGGACAAGCGCGGCCGCCTCGATGTGGACGACTACCTGCAGGTCAAGGGCTTCCCCGGGGTGTACGCCGCCGGTGACATCGCGGGCCAGGACGAGCCGCTCCCCCAGCTCGCGCAGCCGGCGATCCAGACCGGCCAGGCCGCTGCCCGCGCGATCGCCGCGGAGGTCGCCGGCAAGCCCCGCAAGAAGTTCAAGTACACCGATCTCGGCACCATGGCCACCATCGGCCGTCACGCCGCGATCGCGGAGATCCCGGTGCTCGGCGGGCTCTCCGGCTCGCTGGGCTGGGCCGCGTGGCTCGGCGTGCACATCACCAAGATGATCGGCCACCGCAATCAGCGCGCGGTCGCGATGAACCTGGTCTCCCTCTACAGCGGCAGCCGCGCCACCCATCAGCCGAACCCGGTGGTGGGCGAGGTGAACTCGCTGCGCGCGGCGCGCATCTTCGAGGAGCAGGCCGCGCACCGGCTGTTCGGCGCCGGGGCCGGGGCCACCCGCACGGCCGACAAGGTCGCCGCCGAGAACGCCGAGGGCGCCGCCGACGTGGTGGAGCCGACGAAGGACTGAACCGACGACGTACTGACCTGCCGACTTCGGCGTGCCCCAGGACCGCTGTGACAGCGAGCATCGGACCTGAGGCACGCTCAGTTCGGGACAGGCTCAGTTCGGACAGGCTCAGACTGCCAGCTCTGCTGACTACGGCAGGCGCCGGCGGATCGCGTCGGGCCATTCGAGGCGCACGCCGAGCCCCTCGCTCAGCAGGGTCTGCAGCTCGCCGGTCAGCTCGGCGCTCTCGTGCACGGCCGCGGGATCTGCGCCATGGCGTCGGCAGATCTCGGCGAGCGCGCCCACAGCCTCACCGATCGACCACTCCACAGGGTGGAGGCGGTAGGCGCCGTTGGTGATGTGGGTGGTGCCGATGTTCTTGTTGGCCGGGAGCAGGTTCTCGACGTCCTTCGGGATCAGCGCGCCCAGCGGGATCTGGAACGGGAAGCAGTCGATGTCGACGTAGTTCCGGGCCGCGGTCGAGGGATGCAGGTCGATCCGGTAGTGCCCGGTGCCCACGGAGTCCGGGAACTGGGCGGATCCGGTGAACTGCCCGCGCATCTCACGGCCGATGTGCTCCTCGGTGATGGTGAAACGGGCCTTGATGCGGCGCGCCTCGCGGATGTAGGCCTGGCGGGCGAGCCCGTCGGTCGTGCCCATCACGTCTCCGCGCAGCCGCAGCTCGGGGTAGCCCTTGCCGCCGTGGGCGGCATCGGTGCGCGGGGCCTCCGTCTGCAGCCAGTGGACCAGGGAGAGGGTGAGCTGGCGGGCCTCATGCTCGGCGAGCGTGCGCTGCTCGGCATCGACCCCGAGCAGCGGGAGATCCCAGTAGTCGATCTGGGGCCAGTTGGCGAGGGTGACCTCGCCGCCTGGGGTGTCCGGGTGCAGCTGGGCCCGGGAGCGGACGCGCCGGTAGTGCCAGAGGTCGTTGGTGCGTGCGGTCTCCTCCTGGTCAGCCGGATCGCCCACGAAGAGAGAGCGGTGACGCACCTCGAGGGTGATCGGGTGGACGTCGGAGAAGGAGAGCTGAGGGCCGGGCCAGAAGTCCGGCACGACGCTCGCGAAGCGGTCGTAGAGCTCGGGGCGCGGCACCAGCTCGTCGTGCCCGGGGGCCCATTCCAGGGCGCAGCACCAGGTGATGGCCTGCTGGTCGAGGGGGTCCGCGACCTCCGGGGCGTGGAGCTCGCCGTGCTCGCTGCGCGCTTCGGCACCGATCACATGGTCGATCTCGCCGAGGGCCAGCAGGTCTCCGAGCTCGGTCGCGTCCACGATCAGCGGCGCGCTCAGCCGGGACTGCTCGCCGGTGCACAGGTCACGGACCACCACGGCGCTGATCCGCGTGCCCTCGCGCTCGACGGCGACCGGCTCATGCTCGCGGAGCCATTGCAGGCGGCCGGAGGAGAGCAATGGGGAGACCATCTCCTCGAGCACCAGAGCGCCGACGCGCGGCTCATGGCATAACCGGGAGACTCCCCCTGCCCCCGGGTTCAGCAGCGGATCGGCTGCCGCCTCCGCGGTGAGCGGGAAGTTGCGCCGGTAGTGCTCGCGCACCCGCTCCCGGAACTCTGCGTAGCTCGCCGAGTTCGGGTGGGACTCGACCCACGCCGACTCGTCCGGCGGCACGCCCTGGACAGTGAGCTGCCCGCCGAGCCACGGATCGGCTTCGGTGAGCAGCACCTTCAGCCCGAGCCGGGCGGCGGTGAGGGAGGCGGCGACCCCGCCGAGGCCGCCACCGATCACCACCAGATCGGCGGCGCGCTCGGTGAGCTCGGGGGCGGTCTGTCCGGGAGAAGGCATCGTTGCGTCCTGTCGTGGTGCTTGTGGTGGTGTGGGAGTGCGCGGGGTCATCCCTCGAGCATCGAGAGGGTCCCCAGGTGGTGTGGCAGGCATTGCACGGTCTCGTGATGGTCGCGCGGCAGCTTGCCGTCGAGGATCCCGCCGAGCACGGCGACGCTGCGGATCCCCGCCTCGCGCTTGGGGATGATCAGGTGGGACCAGCTCGCGGCGCGGCCGCTGCGCAGCGGAACCTCGAGGCAGGCCGCGGAGAAGTCATCGGGGATCCGCAGTCCGGCGCGGGAGACGGCCCGTTCAATCGCCTCGGCGACCTCAGGGTTCTCGGCGAGAATCGCGGTGACACCCTCTTGCTTCCACCGCCTGATCAGCTCAGGGGTGACCTCGGTGAGGGCTGCGATGGAGGTCTCGTCCCCGCGGGTCGCAGAGGCGAAGGCGGCCCGTCGAGCGAGGGAGGGCAGTCGTTCGTTCTCATCCTGGACATAGCCGAGGCGCCGGTGACCACCCCGGTGGAGATCGTCGACGATCGCGCGCACGGCACGGTCGTAATCGACCGCGACCCAGGCCGCCTCGGGCACCGGGTCGTACTGCCCGATGCTCACGAAGGGATACTCCTCCTGGGCCAGCCGGGCTAGTTCCCCATCGTCACGGTGCATGCCCAGGATGATCGAGCCGTCAGCATGCTGGAGCCTGCTCGCCCCACCGGCGTAGATGCTGCGTCGCCCATCGACCTGTTGGGTGGAGGTGAAGAGCACCAGGTCCTGCCCGTGATCTGCGGCCCCGACCTCGATGCCCACCAGGAATTCGTGGAAGTACTCATCGGGTCGTGCAGGGAAGACGGGCTCGTAGGTGAAGACGCCAACGAGCCCGCTGCGGCCGCCGCGCAGGGAGCGGGCCGCCGAGTCGGGGACATAGCCGAGCTCGTCCATCGCCGCCCGGATCCGCTCCTGAGTGGCGGCGGACACCCCGCCTTCGGAGGCGCGCCCGCTGGCAACCAGCGAGACGGTCGCCTGCGACACCCCGGCGGCCCGCGCGATGTCGCGTTGACGTACTCGCATGAACCCCTCCTGTTTCGTATAAGTAGCGTTCGGCCACTGTAGACCTCCGCCTCCCGACACTCAAGACCCAGGTCAGATCCTCGGAAACGGTTGACCTCGACAGTAGAGCCTGCCTATGCTCCCGATCACAGCCGATACGTATGAGCATCTGATCGGCTCCACGTGACAGCACTTTCCTCACCCTCCTCGAATGGACCAGGAGCGGTGCAGGAGACTCGCCGACTGCTCCGAACGCGCTACAGCACCGATGCACCCTTCGTCGATCGGCTCCTTCCGTCGACAGCGAACCGAAAAGAGGACTCACCGTGATCCAGCCCCGCAGACGCACCGCCCTCAAGGCCTCCGCCGCGCTCCTCGGCGCACCACTCCTCCTGTCCGCCTGCGGCGGCGAAGGCGGAGGGGGTGGCGGGGAGGACGACGGCGGTGACCTGACCCTCTGGTTCCCCGGAACCAACCCCGCGGAGCAGGACTTCATCAACGACGTGGTGATCCCTGAGTTCAAGGAGTCTTCCGGCCGCGGCGTCGTCGCCACCTTCATCGATTGGGCGGACATGTCGACCCGGCTCAACGCCGGGTTCTCCTCGGGCACCGGCCCCGATATCTTCGGGCACGGTCCCGCTGCGGTCGCGGACCTGGTGAGCTTCGACCGGGTCGAGCCGCTGGACAGCTACCTCGAGGGAATGGACGACTCGGATCGCGCTGACCTCCAGGTGGGCCTGGACAGCGGGCTCGTCGACGGCGCGCATTACATCTTCCCGATTGCGAGCACGGGCCGTCAGGTGGGCTACAACGCCGCACACTTCGAGGAGGTGGGGCTGGATCCCGAGAACCCACCGACCACCTTCGAGGGCCTGCTGGAGGCTGCTAAGGCGCTCGCGGCGCGCGACGGCGATCGGCTCACCCGGGCCGGAATCGTCTTCGGGACACCGCCGGCCAGCATGCAGCAGGCGTTCACCACGATGCTCTGGGCCAACGGCGGGCAGATGTTCACCGAGGACAACACCGCCGTGCAGTTCAACTCCCCCGAGGGCGTCGAGGCGCTCGAGTGGTACGTGAGCCTCTACCAGGGAGACGAGCCGGTGGACAACGGGCTCGGCGGCACCTGGGAGGGACTGCCGCCGGCGCAGTCGCCGTTGATCACCGAGGACACCTCGATGATCTTCGCCGATCCGGCAACTTTCACCCAGATCATCGCCGCCGCCCCCGAGCTGGATCTCCGGTTCATGGACGTGCTCTCCTTCGAGGGCAACGAGCCGGCGGCCTTCGGCGGTGCCGCGACAGGGCTCATGATCAATCCGG
>NZ_JBQDLF010000066.1:0-14756 GCF_052095815.1 Brachybacterium sp.
CCCAGGATGATCCGTCGGCCGACGGCTCCCGCGGGCCGCTCGCCCGCACGGGGTACGACGTCCTGCCGTGGGCGCTCGCGGCGGCACTCGCCATCGGGGTCGGCATCGCGCTGACAGCCCGCGCCCGCAGTCGGGGCTGAGCAGCACCCACAGCGGAGAAGGTGCCAGTCATCCGGCACCTTCTCCGCACGTCCACCGTGTGCCAGGGAGGTAGGACGGAACTCGGGCTGCGCGGTCGCGGTCAGAGCAGCGCCCGGACCGCCGCCCGGGCGCGGTCCGGGACCAGAGTGATCGATTCCAGCTGGTCGAGGCGGATCCAGGCCGGTGCGTACACGTTGTCCTCGTCCGCCCCGTCGGCCTCCGGACCACCCGTGAGCACCGGCTCCTCGCGCGGGGCGCGCACGTGGAAGTACACCTCGGACTGCTGATCGGTGCGCACCGCGTCGAGCTCGGCGACGATGATCCCGACGAGGCCGGTCTCCTCCCGGAGCTCGCGCAGGCACGCCTCGCGAGGCGTCTCCCCGTCCTCGACACCGCCGCCCGGGAGCACCGAGTACTCCCGGCCGTTCTTCCGTCGGCCGATCACCAGGACGTGCCCGTCCTCGACGACGACCGCCGTGCTGCGGATCCTCATCGGGTCACCGCAGCACGGAGCTCAGCAGCAGGCTGGTCTCGGAGTTGACGACCCCGTCGATCGAGCGGATGCGGCGCAGCACGTCGTCGAAGGCCGGCAGGTCCGGGCAGGCGATCTCGGCGACCAGGTCCCAGCCGCCGTTGGTGGTGTGCAGGGCCTGGATCTCCGGAAACCCGCGCAGGTGGACGATCACGCGGTCGGTGCTGCGGCCCTCGACCTCGATGAAGGAGGTGGCGCGCACGGTCGAGGCCTCGGCGTAGTCCCGCACCCGCACCGTGAAGCCCACGATCACCCCGGCCGCCGTGAGCTTGTCGATCCGGCTGGTGATGGTGGCGCGCGAGACCCCGAGCCGGGTGGCGAGGCTCGCGATCGGGGCGCGTCCGTCGTTGCGCAGAGCGGCGAGCAGGCGTTCGTCGAGGTCCGTGAGGCGCTCCATGCGCATCATGCTAAGTCCGTCTGTGCAGACCGCGCAGAGTCTTCGCAGAAGTTCTGCGTTCCCGCCATGTCGCCTGCCATCTGCGAACTCTAGGCTGAGGTGGACCAGCGCCGATGCTGACCCGTCGGCCCCAGCCGACGCCGGCCCGTCGGCCCCCACGCGTACTCAGGAGGCGAGACGATGACCCAGCTGCTCGACGTGGCGAACATGGCCCGGTGGATCCGGCGCGACGGCGCGGAGAAGATCCTGGTGCGGATGACGGAGTACCTCGAGCAGGACTTCCGCCGCTGGGAGAAGTTCGACAAGATCCCCCGGATCGCGAGCCACACGCCGCTCGGCGTGATCGAGCTGATGCCCACCTCGGACGGCGAGCTGTACTCCTTCAAGTACGTCAACGGCCACCCCTCGAATCCCGCCCGCGGCTTCCAGACCGTCACCGCCTTCGGTGTGCTCGCCGACGTCGACAACGGCTATCCCACCTTCCTCGCGGAGATGACGCTGCTGACCGCGCTGCGCACCACTGCGGCCTCCGCGATGGCCGCGAAGGTGCTGGCCCGCCCGGACTCCCGCACCCTCGCCCTGATCGGGGCCGGCTCGCAGTCCGAGTTCCAGGCCCTCGCCTTCCGCGGCGTGCTCGGCATCGAGGACCTGCGGGTCTTCGACATCGACCCGGCCGCGATCGAGAAGGTGCGGCGCAACCTCGCCCCGCTCGGATTCCGCGTCCACGCCGCGACCTCGGTCGACGACGCGGTCGACGGCGCGGACATCATCACCACCTGCACCGCGGACAAGGCCCAGAACACCATCCTCGACACCTCCCAGGTGCGGCCCGGCGTGCACCTGAACGCGATCGGCGGGGACTGCCCCGGCAAGACCGAGCTCGACGCCCGGATCCTCGAGCGGGCCGACGTGTTCGTCGAGTTCACGCCCCAGACCCGCATCGAGGGCGAGATCCAGCAGATGGCCCCCGACTTCCCGGTCACCGAGCTGTGGGAGGTGCTCACCGGCGCCGCCCCGGGGCGCACCGACGCCGAGCAGATCACCCTGTTCGACTCCGTCGGCTTCGCGATCTCGGACTTCGCCGCGCTGCGCTGCGCCCGCGACGCCACCGCCGGCAGCGCCCTGCAGGACGAGGTGGACCTCGTCGCCCAGCCCGACGACCCCAAGGATCTGTTCTCCCTGGTGGACGTCCTGGCCCCGGTGAGCTGACGATGACCGGACAGGCGCCGCGGCATGTCGTCCTCGTCCGCCCCCACCACTTCCGGCCGAACCCGCAGACCGAGGGAGACAACGCCTTCCAGCACCGGCTGGTCTCGGCTCCGGCCGAGGTCGCCGCCCGCGCCCGGGAGTAGGTCGACGGGCTCGCCGCCGTGCTGCGCGATGCCGGCGTCGGGGTGAGCGTGTTCGAGGACGAGGAGAGGACGACCCCCGACAGCGTGTTCCCCAACAACTGGCTCTCCACCCACGCGGACGGCACCGTCGTGCTCTATCCGATGTACGCCGCGAACCGTCGGGCCGAGCGCCGGGCCGACGTGCTCGCGCACCTGCGGGAGCACTTCGCGGTGCGCCGAGTGCTGGACCTCTCGGGATACGAGCACGCGGGCCGATTCCTCGAAGGAACCGGGGCGATGGTGCTGGATCACCCCGGAGGCGTCGCCTACGCCTGCCGATCCCTCCGCCTGGACCCGGGACTGTTCACCGAGATCTGCGAGGAGCTCGGATACCGGCCGCTGCTGGTCGATGCGTCCGACGCCCGCGGCGTGCCCGTCTATCACACGAACGTGCTGATGAGCGTGGGGACCGAGGTCGCTCTGATGGGCAGCGGGATGATCCGGGACCCGGACGACCGTGCCCGGCTGCTGGCGTCGCTGCGGGCGAGCGGGCGCGAGATCGTGGAGCTCACGGAGTCCCAGGTGCACGGCTTCCTCGGCAACTGCCTCGAGGTCCGGGGCGGGCTCGGCGGCGAGGACCGGCTGCTCGTGATGTCGCAGCGGGCCGCCGCGCAGCTCACCCCCTCTCAGCGACGACGGATCGAGCGCTCCTGCACGATCCTCTCCGCGCCCGTGCCCACGATCGAGGCCGCCGGCGGGTCGGTGCGCTGCATGCTCGCCGGCATCCACCTGCCTCAGCGGCAGGCCGTCTCCTCGACCGGGATCCCGAACACCCTCACCACGGTGGTGCCCGCCGCGGTGTAGATGTGCACCCCGGCGCCGTCCTCCCGATCGCTGAAGAACCCGTAGGCCGGAGCGCCGTTGCGACGCATCGCGTCCCCGACCTCGTCGAAGCCGTGCTCGACGAGCACCGGATTGATCGCCTCCCGCCGGGCATCCCAGGCCGCAGGGTCATCCTCGGGGAGCGTGATCTCGGCGCTTGAATCCCCGGGCGACCAGCGGCAGATTCCGTCCTCGTCGAGGCGGACCCGTTCCGAGTCGCCCTCCCAGCTCGCCTCCGCCCCCTGCAGCATCGACACCTGCAGCGACGGGAGCATCTCCTCGTACTGCGCACGGGCCTCGTCCACCGGGACGGGCTCGGGCGCTGCGGGTGTGCATCCGGCCAGAGCGATCATCGCCGCCACCCCGAGGAGGCATGTGCGGCGCGACCGGGCGCGGTGTCCTTCCGATGCTTCATCCACAATCACCCATCACTTCCTCGCAGGCGTGGCGACCCGACCTAACATGATCCGAGTCACAGTCTCGATCTTGGAGCGTACTTGATGCTGGGTGCAGACACCGATGCCCTCTCCACCTTGGGGACAACCGCCGGACGACGTGCGGGCGAACTGCGCGAAGTCCTGAGTCGGGTCCTCCGCGCTGATGACCCGCGCATCTGGGTCGGTCACGACCGGGACCGCTTCGATCAGGAGATGCATGCCCTGCGGGCACAGCTCGACGCAGTCTCACGAGGTATGCGCGAGATGGCCGACGAGCTCTCGGAGCATGCGCACGAGCAGGAGCTAGCGTCCACTGCGGACGCTCCCACGATCCCGACATCCATGGGCTCGCTGCGATCCCTGCTCGGACAGGACGGCTCCCCGAAGTATGCCGAAGACCTCTTGCGCCACCTCTTCGGAGCCTCCGGCGGCTCCACCGAGGATTCGCTGGGCGGCTTCGAAGACCCTCGGCACGTCAGCTCACGCACCATCGGCGTGGACCTCGAGACGATTCAAGCGTTCGACCCGAGAACGACTGTCCAGGGCGACAGCTTCGGCGACTGCTGGTTCCTCGCGACACTCGCGTCGGTGGCCGCACAGAACCCTGAGCTCATCGCGGAGAACATCGAGCTGGTCCACGGCCCCACCCCGGACGAGGACTACTGGATCGTGACGCTGTACGAGAACGGCGAACCTGTCGAGCACGTCGTGACGCAGGACGAACTCGTCAAGGACGGAGTCCGCGGACGCATCGACCATGACACCGGCTCCTACTCCGAACGCATCTCCTGGATGAGCATCTACGAACGGGCCGCAGTCGAACACGTGGGCGGAGACTATGGCGACCTCGAGGCGAATTTTGCCGGGAAAGGACTCGACATGATCACTGGCGACAGCGGGAGCCTTTCCATCAACGCCGGATTCGACTCGATCCGAGCGGATCTCGAGGACGGCAAGTCCGTGGTGACCAGCACCCCGCCGGGGTGGTTGCTCGGCGGCGCACCGGACGGAGACGTCGTCGACGGCCACGTGTACATCGTCGAAGGCCTGTCGACGAACCAGGAGGGCGAAGAGGTCATAGTCCTCGTCAACCCCTGGGGCACGCCGCAGCCACCGGCGTCGAAGCCACCTGTCCTCGAGCTGACTCAGGAGGAGTACGCGGCGAACTTCGTCTCCCGCAACACCGTCGCCCACGACTCGTGAGTCGACGACGGATCTCAGCCCGCGACCGTTGCCCGCCCCGCCCCCACGGGGTACGGTCGCCTCAGCTGAGACACGAGCGACGACGAGGTGGATCGTGAGCGATGCAGGCCCTGCCTCCCCGACCCGGGAGAGCGAGTCCGTGTGACCGCTACCAGCTGGTCACCGACGGATTCCGCCTACCAGGCATGGCTCCTGCGCGCCCATGAGGAGCTGCGCTCGAGCACCCGTCCGCCCCGAGCGGGCGGGCCCGTGCGGGACGCGGTGCTCGCCTCCTGGCAGCGGTCGCTGGCCACAGTGTCGGAGGCGGGCGGCACGGCCCCTGCCGCCCTCGAGGGTCATGAGCTCGCCGCAGCGCGCCGCGACCATCTCTTCTCCGCCGTGCTGCCGCTGCTGCGCTCGCGGCTGATCGACCCGGCCGTCGAGGCCGGGCTGATGGTCGCGCTCGGGGATGCGGACGGCCGCCTGCTGTGGGTCGAGGGCCGGCCCCAGCTGATCTCCCGCGCCGACGACATGGGGTTCGCCGCCGGTGCGGACTGGTCCGAGCGCGCCATGGGCACCTCCGCCCCTGCGCTCGCACTCTCCACCGCCACCCCGATGCAGGTGGTCGGGGCCGAGCACTTCCACGAGGCGGTGCATCCCTGGAGCTGCAGCGCCGTCCCCGTACTGCACCCGCACACCCGCGAGACGCTCGGCGTCCTGGACGTCACCGGCAGCACCGAGGCCGTCTCCCCGCTGGTCCTCCCGCTGCTGGAGGCCACCGCCAGGGCAGTGCAGGAGGAGCTGCGCACCCGCCTGCCGCTCGCTCCACCAGAGCAGGCTCCCACCGCCGCCCGTCGGCCGCGGATCCTGCCCCGATCCCCCGCGGTCCCGGTCGAGCTGCTGGTCACGGGCCGTCGCCCACCGCTGCTGCGCCAGGGGGCCCGCAGCCTCGAGCTCAGCGGCCGCCACGCCGAACTGCTCACGGTGCTGCATCAGCGCCCCGAGGGCATCAGCGGCGGTGAGCTGGCCGAGCAGCTGCACGGGAGCATCGCCGCGGAGGGCACCGTGCGCGCCGCGATGGTGCGGCTGCGCAAGGTGCTCGCCGCCTTCCCGGACCTCGAGATCGCCTCACGTCCGTACCGTCTGCAGGGTCCGATCTCGAGCGATCTGCTGCGGGCCCGGGCAGCGCTCGAACACGGCGACCTCGAGGACGCGCTCGCCCACGCCACGGGAGATCTCCTGCCCGCCTCCGAATCCCCCGCGATCCGTCGGCAGCGTCGACGCACCGCCGCCCACCTCCGCGAGCTCCTCCTCGAGACCGGCACCTCGGCCCAGCTGTGGCAGTACGCCCAGCGGCCCGAGGCCGAGGATGACCTCGAGGTGCTGATGGCGATCCTCGCGATCGCACCGGCGGAGGCCCCCGAACGCTCCGCAGCGGTCGCCCGGGCACGGGCGCTGCGCGGCGAGACCGGCTGAGCACTGCGCAGTCACGCACCGCACCCGCTCCGGGCCACGCCATGCCACGCCCCGAGCCACCACCCCGAGAGTCACAGACATGGGGCTTTCGGACCGTCTATTCACCTGGTTCGTGACGTTCTCGGCTGGCTGGGGCGGACAGGGCGGGGCGAGGCAGGGTTGGGCAGGGCGGGGGTGGGCGTGGCGCGGCCCGGCGGGGACGCGCGGGCCGGAGCGGGGCGGACAGGGCGGGGCGGGGGCGGGCACCGGGCGCGGACGGCTCGTCTGCAACCTTCGTGCAACGTGACCTGGGTTACGGTGCCGGGCATCCGACGTCGTCGTCGGCTCCGCCTCACATCGCACCGCAGCGAAGGGAACGCCATGACTGTCTATGCACACCCCGGCACCGAAGGCTCGAAGGTCACTTTCAAGCCCCGCTACGAGAACTACATCGGCGGCCAGTGGGTCCCGCCCACGAAGGGCGAGTACTTCGAGAACCCGACCCCGGTCACCGGCAAGGTCTTCACCGAGGTGGCCCGCTCCACCTTCGAGGACATCGAAAAGGCTCTGGATGCCGCCCACGCGGCAGCCCCGGCCTGGGGAAAGACCTCCGTCGCCGAGCGCGCGGTGATCCTCAACAAGATCGCCGACCGCATCGAGGACAACCTCGAGATGCTCTCCGTGGCGGAGACCTGGGACAACGGCAAGGCGATCCGCGAGTGCCTGAACGCGGACATGCCCCTGGCCGTGGATCACTTCCGCTACTTCGCCGGCGCCATCCGGGCACAGGAAGGCGCACTCTCCCAGCTGGACGACGACACCGTCGCCTACCACTTCCACGAACCGCTGGGCGTGGTCGGGCAGATCATCCCCTGGAACTTTCCGATCCTGATGGCGGTCTGGAAGTTGGCCCCCGCCCTCGCGGCCGGCAACTGCGTGGTGCTCAAGCCCGCCGAGCAGACCCCCGTCTCGATCCTGGTGCTCGCCGAGCTGATCGGTGACCTGCTGCCGGACGGCGTGCTGAACATCGTCAACGGCTTCGGCGTCGAGGCCGGCAAGCCGCTCGCCTCGAACAAGCGGATCGCGAAGATCGCCTTCACCGGTGAGACCACGACCGGTCGCCTGATCATGCAGTACGCCTCGCAGAACCTGATCCCGGTGACCCTGGAGCTGGGCGGCAAGAGCCCGAACCTCTTCTTCGAGGACGTCGCCGCGCAGAAGGACAACTTCTACGACAAGGCCCTCGAGGGCTTCACGATGTTCGCCCTGAACCAGGGCGAGGTGTGCACGTGCCCCTCGCGCGCCCTGGTGCAGGCATCGATCTACGACGACTTCGTCGCCGACGGCATCAAGCGGGTCGAGGCCATCAAGGTGGGCGACCCGCTGGACACCGACACCATGATGGGTGCCCAGGCCAGCAATGATCAGCTGGAGAAGATCCTGTCCTACATCGACATCGGGAAGCAGGAGGGCGCGAAGCTGCTCATCGGCGGCGGGCGTGCGGATCTCGGCGGGGAGCTCTCCGGCGGCTACTACGTGCAGCCCACGATCTTCGAGGG
The DNA here is from genome assembly GCF_052095815.1 of Brachybacterium sp. Taxonomy (NCBI): domain Bacteria; kingdom Bacillati; phylum Actinomycetota; class Actinomycetes; order Micrococcales; family Dermabacteraceae; genus Brachybacterium; species Brachybacterium sp. Next base: position 7,917 of record NZ_JBQDLF010000066.1, read on the forward strand.
CGACAACTCGATGCGGATCTTCCAGGAGGAGATCTTCGGGCCTGTGCTCGCACTCACCCGCTTCTCCGACTATGACGAGGCGATCTCGATCGCGAACGACACCCTCTACGGGCTCGGCTCGGGCGTGTGGAGCCGGCAGCAGAACACCATCTACCGGGCAGGGCGCGCGATCCAGGCCGGTCGCGTGTGGGTGAACAACTACCACTCCTACCCGGCGCACTCCGCGTTCGGCGGGTACAAGTCCTCCGGCATCGGCCGCGAGAACCACCTGATGATGCTCGACCACTACCAGCAGACGAAGAACCTGCTGGTCTCCTACTCGGAGAACAAGCTCGGCTTCTTCTGAGCCGGCCCGGCCCGACGGTCCGACGGTCCTTCCGCCCTGCGGCGGAGGGGCCGTCGGGCTCTGTGGGCCCTGCGCGCTCTGCGGGTCTCAGGCGCGCGAGCGCCAGAGCAGCCAGACGAAGTAGGGCGCTCCGAGCAGGGCGACCATCAGCCCGGCCGGGATCTGCGCGGGGGCGATGAGGGAGCGGCCGAGCGCATCGGCCAGACCTACCAGCACGCCGCCGAGCAGCATCGCGACCGGGAGCGTGCGCAGGTGCCTGCCGCCCACCAGCGCCCGCGCCAGGTGCGGGGCGACCAGTCCCACGAAGCCGACCACCCCGACGGCCACCACGCTGATCGAGGCGAGCACCGCCGCGAGCCCCATCACCGCGAAGCGGGTGCGCTCCAGCCGCACGCCGAGCACCCGCGGGGTGTCCTCGTCGATCGCGAGCAGATCCAGCTCGCGGTGCAGGCCCGCCAGCAGCGGGGCGATGACCACGAGCGCGATCAGGACAGGGAGCACATCGCCGAGGCCGCGGCCGTAGGTGGTCCCCGACAGCCAGGTGAGGATCCTCGGGGTGCCCCAGGGATTGGAGCTGAGCAGCAGGAACGTGGTCAGAGCACTCATCCCGTAGCCCGTGCCGATGCCGACCAGCACGAAGCGCTCGGGGGCCAGTCCGCCCCGCCAGGCGAGCAGCGCGATCGCCGCGAACGTGACGACCCCGACCCCGACGGCGCACAGGATCATCAGCGGCCGCCCGCCGCCGAGCAGGGTCACCACGGCCGCCGCCCCGAGCCCGGCGCCAGCTGTGATGCCCAGCAGCCCGGGCTCCGCGAGCGGATTGCGCACGGTGGACTGCACCACGGTGCCGGCCAGGGCCAGCGCGGCGCCGGCGAGGACGGCAGCGCCCACCCGCGGCAGGCGTTCCCCGAGGGCGCGGCCGACGAGGTCGGGGGCCGCGCCCTGCACCCACAGGGCGATGTCCCCGGTGCGCAGCCACAGGCTGCCGGCGAGCATCCCGAGCACGACCACCGCCGCGAAGCCGGCGCCGAGCACGGCCAGCACGAGGAGGAACCGCCGGCGCGAACGCAGACCGGAGCGGGCCTGGGGCGGCTGCGCCGTCGGCCCGGAGTCCCGCAGACGCCGCGCGAGAACGACGATCATCACCGCACCCAGCAGCGCGGTGGGGATCCCGGTGGGGATCGCGGCGGCGCCCTGCGGGGTCAGCAGGGCGCGCAGCCCGGCGTCGGCCAGCAGCACGATCAGCGCACCGAGCAGCCCGGAGACCGGGATCAGCAGGTGATGACGGTGCACGGCGCCGACGAGACCGCCCAGCAGCCGTGCCAGCACCGGCGCTCCGAGGCCGACGAACGCGAGCGGCCCGGCGACGGTGACGGCCACCGCGGTCAGCAGCACGGCGCAGAGCACGGCGATCGCGCGGGTGGCGGCGACCGGCACACCGAGCGCGCTCGCGGCGTCATCCCCCAGACCCAGCACGTCCAGGCGCCGGGCGAGCAGGAGTGCGGCCAGCAGCACGAGCCCGATCACTGGCAGCGCCCGCAGCGAGGCATCGAGGTTCAGCTGGGACAGGGAGCCGCTGCCCCAGGCGTACAGGCCCGTCGTCTCCGCCTCGAAGAGGATCAGCAGCATCGAGGTGCCGGACTGCAGCGCCATCGCCACCGCGGAGCCGGCCAGGATCAGGCGCGTGGTCGAGGAGCCGGCCCCTCCCGCGAGCGCCAGCACGAGCCCGGCCGCGAGCAGCCCGCCGACGAAGGCGACAGCTCCTGAAGCCCACAGCGGCACGGTGAGGCCGAAGGCGGCCACGGCGCTGATCGCGAAGTAGGAGCCGGCCGTCACCGCGAGCGTGTCCGGGGAGGCCAGGGTGTTGCGGGAGATGGACTGCAGCAGCGCCCCGGCGGCGCCGAGCGCGATGCCGACGGCGATCCCGGCGGCGAGGCGGGGCAGGCGGGAGGCGAGCAGCACCTCGGCCACACTCACCGTCCGCTCGTCGCTCCGGGCACCGGCGAGGTGTCGCACGAGGTCGAGGAGTCCGATGTCGGAGGTGCCCTGGGTGAGGTGCCACAGCCCCACCAGCGCCACGGCGACCGCCAGTGCCGCCACCGTGGCGGTTCCCGCGAGGAGACCGCCGGCTCCCGGCCGGGTCACGGGGCCGAGACGGAGTCGACGTAGGCGTCGATCGCCTGTTCGGCGGAGCGGGGTCCGCCGAAGGTCCAGATGCCCTCGGGGAAGGCATGGGCACGGCCGTCCTCCACCGCAGGCAGGGAGGTCCAGATCTGGTTCTTCTCGAGCTCGCTGACGTAGTCCCCGGCAGGATCGTCGGTCCCGGTGTAGAAGAGGTTCGCCTCCCCCACCTCGATGAGCCCCTCGATATCCGTCTGCCCCAGGCCATAGGCCGGATCGACCTCACCGGTCCAGGCCGGCGTGAGGCCGAGCTCCGCACCGATCGCTGAGAACAGCGCGCCCTCGCCGAAGGGCCGCAGAGAGACGTTGCCGCCCTCGACCCAACCGTCGAAGTACACGAAATCGGTGGTGGGCAGGGCGGCGGCGGTGATCTCCTGCCGCGCCGAGGCGACGTGCGCCTCGAACTCGCCGAGCACCACCTCAGCGCGCTCGGTGCGCCCGGTGGCCTCGGCGATCAGGGTGAAGAGGTCTTTCATGTGGCCGAGCGGATCAGAGGCGTCCGCGCCCAGGGTGGCCAGCACCGGCACGCCCCGCTCCTCGAGCTGCGCGATGATCTCGTCCTCCGGACCGGTCGCCTCGACGATCACCAGATCCGGATCGGCCGCGAGCAGGGCGTCGAGGTTCGGCTCGCCCCGGGTGCCGACGTCCATCGTCCCCTCGGGCAGGGTCTCTGCGGTGACCCAGGTGCCGAAGCCCTCGACGTCCGCCGCTGCGACCGGGGCGATGCACAGGCTCAGCAGGCCCTCGGTCTGCTGCCACTCCAGCACGGCGACCCGCTCGGCGGGCGCCTCGAGCTCGACGGTGCGACCGAGGTGGTCCGTCACGCTGACCGGGCCGGTCGCGGTGGAGGTCTCGTCGGCCGCACAGGATTCGCTGATCGCAGCGGCGTCCGACGGGGCCCCGCTCGCGGTGTCGGGGACCTCGGTCGTGCCGCAGGCGGCGAGTGCGGTGAGGGCCAGTGCGGCGGTGGCCGCGACACGCGCGCGGCGAGGGGTACGGATCATGAGGGGCTCCTGGGGAGGGGGCAGAAAGGGGAGGGGGCAGAACAGGGAATGGAAGGTGTGAGAGGCGGGCAGCGGGAGATGAGGGTCCCCGGAGACAGGGTCCCCGGAGACGGAGAATCCTCAGTTCGTGCCCTCCGGCGGAGGCGCTTCAGCCTCAGGCTGGAGCGGCGGCGGGGAGGCTGCGGCGGCTGCGCGCGTCGATCCGCAGACGGCCGTCGAGGGGGTCCGCGGTGACGTCGATGGGGATGTCGTAGACGTGGCTGAGGTGTGCTGAGGTGAGGACCTCGGCGGCCCGCCCGGCGGCGTGCACGCGCCCCTCGCGCAGGAGCACCACCTGATCGGCGATGCGCGCGGCGTGGCCGAGATCGTGCAGCACGATGCCGATGGCGACCCCGTGACCCTCGGCGAGCTCCCGCACCAGGTCGAGCGTCTCGATCTGATAGCGCAGGTCGAGATGATTGGTGGGTTCGTCCAGCAGCACGATCCCCGTGTCCTGGGCGAGGCAGGAGGCGAGCCAGACCCGCTGCATCTCGCCTCCCGAGAGCTCGCCGACGGCGCGCGGAGCGAAATCGGTGATGCCGGTCAGGCGCATCGCATGATCGATCGCGGCGCGGTCGGCGGCATCGAGTCCGGCGAAGCGGCGCCGGTGGGGATGGCGACCGAAGGCGACGACATCGCGGACCGAGAGCCCCTGTGGGGCGGTGCGGGTCTGGGTGAACAGCGTCAGCGCCCGGGCGAACTCCTTGGTACCGAGCAGATCGACACTGCGCTCGCCCTCCCCGTCGGTCAGACGGATCCCGCCGGAGCGCAGCGGATGGAGGCGGGCCATCGCACGCAGCACCGTGGACTTCCCGCTGCCGTTGGGGCCGAGCAGCGCCGTAACGGCTCCCGACCGCAGCGCGAGCGAGACTTCATGGACGACGGGACTGCCGCCGTAGCTCAGAGTGAGCTGGTCACCGAGGAGAGCCGGGTGCTGAGCGGGGCCGGGAACAGAGGAGGGAACGGAGCTGGCAGCGCGGCTGGGCTCGGGAGGGGCGATTGACACAAGGTAAGCCTACCCTTAGCCATTTCGGCTCGTCCACACTTGCACATATCGTGGACGACGGGAGGGCACGGCGGCTGATCAGCAGGGGCACGGCGGCCGTAAGGATGCCCGGCGGCTCAGCGGCTGCAACGCCGCCCGGCGGCTCTCGAGCCGGAACTCCCGTCACGTCCGTCGTTCCCGGCCTACCCTGGGGGCCAGAGCACTCCTCGACCTTGCGCGATGACGCGCCCCACGACGGGAGATGAGAACGATGCCCCACCTGCTCGATGTGCCCGGCATGAGCCGCTGGATCCAGCGCGACGGCCCCGAGAACGTCCTGACCGGCTTGACCCGAATCCTCGAGGAGGACCTGCGCCGGTGGGACTCCTTCGAGAAGATCCCCCGCCTGGCCAGCCACACCCCGTTCGGCGTGATCGAGCTGATGCCGATCACCGACGGGGAGCTGTACTCGTTCAAGTACGTCAACGGCCACCCGTTGAATCCTGCCCGCGGGCTGCAGACCGTCACCGCCTTCGGGATGCTGGCCGATGTGGACAACGGCTACCCGATCTTCTTCGCGGAGATGACGCTGCTGACCGCGCTGCGCACCGCCGCGACCTCGGCGCTCGCGGCCAGAGAGCTCGCGCGCCCCGGGGCCCGAACCCATGCCCTGATCGGAGCAGGCTCCCAGGCAGAGTTCCAGGCCCTCGCCTTCCGCGCGGTGCTCGGGATCGATCAGCTGCGGGTGGTGGACCTGGACGAGGCCGCGGTGGAAAAGGTGCGCCGCAATCTCGAACCGCTCGGCTTCGAGGTGCACCTGTGCGAATCGGTGGACGAAGCGGTCCAGGGCGCCGACGTGATCACCACCTGCACCGCGGACAAGGCCCGCGCCGCCGTGCTGCACCGCGACCAGGTGCGGCCCGGCACGCACGTCAATGCGATCGGCGGCGACTGCCCCGGCAAGACCGAGCTCGATCCCGCGCTGCTGGAGGCTGCGCGGGTGGTGGTGGAGTACGAGCCGCAGACCCGCATCGAGGGCGAGATCCAGCAGCTGCCACCCGAGTTCGAGGTCGCCGAGCTATGGCAGGTGATCACCGGGGAGGTCGCCGGCCGCACCGACGATGAGGAGATCACGGTGTTCGACTCCGTCGGCTTCGCCCTCGCTGACTTCTCAGCGCTGCGCTACGCGCAGCAGGCGACCGACGGGACCGATCTGTTGGAGTGGATCGATGTGATCGCCGATCCGGATGATCCGAAGGATCTGTTCTCGCTGCTCACCGCGCAGACGCCGGCGGGCTGAGCGGCCGGCCGGAGACCTGCTCGGCGTCCGCCCGCTCGAGGTCCGCGAGGAGCCGCGCCACCAGGCCGTCCTCATCGAGCTCCTCCCCGAGAGCCTGCTCCTCCGTCGCTCCGAGCAGATCCCGCGACCGATACCAGGAGGCGACCTCGACGGGGCCGACGGACACCGCCAGAGGCTTGCCGGCGTGGCGGCGCAGGGTCTCCTCGAGGCTCACGTCGAGGTAGTACACGAGGTTCGGACCCTCGTGCTCGGCCAGCAGGCGCTCGAACATCGCGCCGTAGTACTCGGCCGGGAGGATGCCTTCAAGGATCGTGATCCGCCCAAGTCCAAGGCAGTGCCGCACGATGACCGCAAGCAGGTCGGCGGCCTCGGGGTCTGGGGCGTCGTGCTCGCGAAGCATCTCCCGGCGCACCTGATCCTGCCCGATCACGGCGACCCGCCCTCGCGGGAGCGAGCGCTGCACGCGGCGGGCGATCGTCGACTTGCCGGACGCGGAGTTCCCGCGCAGAATCACGAGCACGGAAGGCACCGGGTCACGCTCCGTGGGAGGGCTCGACCATTTCGGCGGGTGTGGTCTCCGGCTCGGTGCCGGTGATCTGCCCGAGCACGTTCATCAGGTGGTAGATGACCAGTGCTGCCGCGGTGCCGAGCGCGATGCCGGTGAGCTGGATGCCTCCGAAGGTCCAGGTCACGTTCGCGATGCCCACCACCAGGGCGACACCGGCGGTGAACTGGTTCTTCGGGCGGGAGAAGTCGACCTTGCCGTCCACCCACATGCGCACGCCGACGATGCCGATCAGGCCGTAGAGCACGAAGGTCACGCCGCCGAGGACGCCCGGCGGGATGGTGAAGATCATGGCGCCGACCTTCGGGGAGAGCGAGAGCAGGATCGCGACGATGCCGGCCACCCAGTAGGCGGCGGTGGAGTAGACGCGGGTGGCGCTCATGACGCCGATGTTCTCGCCGTAGGTGGTGGTCGGCGAGC
>NZ_JBQDLF010000067.1:0-14710 GCF_052095815.1 Brachybacterium sp.
TAGCGTGAATACCCGCCACAGCAGGGTCATTCACCACGAACCGCGAAGAGCCTCTATAGGAGCTCCCGCGGCTCGAACGCGCCCACGCCCCGTCGGCAGGACACGCCCCGTCGGCAGGGCGGGGCGTCGGCAGGGCGGGGCGTCGGGCGCTTCGCTCGGGAGGGCAGCTCCCCGAGGCGCTGCCCTCAGGCGCCGGGCACCTCGCGTTCATCCGGGCCGTCGTAGACCGACAGCGGGCGTATCAGCGCATTCGCCGCGCGCTGCTCCATCACATGGGCGGTCCAGCTCGTGACCCGCGCGGCGATGAACAGCGGGGTGAACAGCTCCGTGTCGAAGCCCATCAGGTGATAGGTGGGGCCGGCCGGGTAATCGAGGTTCGGCTTGATGCCCTTGGCCTCGTCCATTGCGTGCTCCAACCCGTTGTACAGACCCAGGATCTCGGGACGGTCGAAGTGGGTGATCATCGAGTCCATCGCCTGCTTCATCGTGGGCACCCGGGAGTCGCCGTGCTTGTAGACACGGTGCCCGAAGCCCATCACCTTCTTCTTCTGCGCCAAGGCGTCCTCCATCCACGCCTTGGCGCGGTCCTTGGCCTCGGCCTCGGTCTCCTCAGGACGGATGCCGAGCTCGTCGAAGGTGTGCATCACCGCCTCATTGGCACCGCCATGCAGTGGGCCCTTGAGCGCCCCGATCGCCCCGGTCACGGCCGAGTGCAGGTCCGACAGGGTCGAGGTGATGACGCGGGCGGTGAAGGTGGAGGCGTTGAAGGAGTGCTCGGCGTACAGCACCATTGAGATGCGGAAGGCATCGACCACCTCGGGGGCGGCCTCCTCGCCGAAGGTCATCCACAGGAAGTTCTGCGAGTAGTCCAGCTCCTCGCGCGGCGGGATCGGCTCCGTCGGCCCACCGGCGCGCCGACGCCGCTGCTCGTAGGCGATCACTGCCGGCAGCTGCGCGAACAGGCGCTTGGCCTTCTCCAACTCGGCTCCGGGGGAGGAGTCCTCCGCGGCGGGATCGAGTGCGCCGAGCACCGAGACGGCCGTGCGCACCGCATCCATCGGATGGCAGGTGGTGGGCAGCGAGTCCATCGCCGCCTTCACCTCGGGGGCGAGGGCCCGGTGGGTGCGCTCGTGGCGGGTGGCCTCGGCCAGCTCCTGCGCATCGGGGAGCTCTCCGATCCACAGCAGGTGCGCGACCGCCTCGAAGGGCTGGGTCGCGGCCAGCTGCGGCACCGGGTAGCCGCGGTAGAGCAGCGAGTTGGTCTCGGGGTTGACCTTCGAGATGCCGGAGACATCGGCGACGACCCCGTTCAGGCCCTTGCGGATCTCAGTGGTCTGGTCGTTCTCGCTCATGGCTCACTCCTGGGAATCGACGGCGGTGTCTGGGGTGGTGGACGTGCGATGGGCGGCAGGGACCTCGAAGTCGAACACGGAGGCGTCGAAACGGTTGTAGCCCTCATAGTCCACCAGTTCGTACAGGCGTGCACGGGTGAGCATCTCGGGAACGCGAGACTGCTGGGTGCCTTCGGCGAGGATCGTCTCCAGCACCCGCTCGGCTGCGCCCATCGCGGCGCGCAGCAGCGTGACGGGGTAGATCACCATCGCGACCCCGGTCGCGGCGAGCTGCTCGCGGGTGTACAGCCCGGACTTCCCGAACTCGGTCATATTCGCGAGCACCGGCACGTCCAGCGCCGCACAGACCTGCTCGAACTCACCCAGATCCTTCAGCGCTTCCGGGAAGATCGCATCGGCTCCGGCATCCACCAGAGCCTTCATCCGGCCGATCGCGGCGTCGAGCCCGTCGGTGGCGCGCAGATCAGTGCGGGCCATGACCAGGAAGTTCGGATCCCGGCGGCCGTCCGCCGCGGCGCGGATCCGCTGGGTCGCGGTTTCCAGGTCCACCATGGCCTTGCCGTCGAGGTGGCCGCAGCGCTTGGGGTTGACCTGGTCCTCGATGTGGCAGCCGCCGAGCCCGGCGTCCTCGAGCTCCTGGATCGTGCGGGCCACGTTCATCGGCTCGCCGAAGCCGGTATCGGCATCGATCAGGCAGGGCAGGTCAGTGGAGCGGGCGATCTGCGCACCGCGGGCAGCGACCTCGCTCAGCGTCGTCAGGCCCACGTCCGGCAACCCCAGTTCGTTGGCGATCACCGCCCCGGAGATGTACACCCCGGGGAAGCCCTTCTCCTGGATGAGCTTCGCCGACAGCGGCGTGAACGCGCCGGGAAAAGGCTGCGCTGCGCCGGGCGTCAGCAGGGCGCGCAGCTCCTGGCGCTTCTGCGCGGGAGTCCTGGTGGAGGACAGCATCAGAACAGCCCCTTCGGTCCGGCCGACGCATCGATCATGCCGGGGGCGGCCTGGATGTTCAGCCGACCCAGCTCCCCGGCGGGCAGCTGCGAGAGGTTCGCCGCGGCCTCGAGGAATCGTTCGATCTCCGAGGATTCGACGAGGCCGTCGGCGAGGGTGCGGAACTTGCCGATGTACTGCTCGCGGGCGAAGGGCCGGGCGCCCTGGGGGTGGGCGTCCGCCACGGCGATCTGATCCTCGATCACGGTGCCGTCGGTGAGCGTGATGACCACGGCGCCGCCGAAGGCCTTCTCCGTGAGGTCCAGGGAGTGGTACCGACGGGTCCACTCCGCATCCTCCTCGGTGGTGACCTTGTGCCACAGCGCCACGGTGTCGGGGCGGGCGGCCCGCTCAGGGGCGTAGGAGTCCACGTGATGCCAGGAGCCGTCCTGCAGGGCAACGGTGAAGATGTACGGGATCGAGTGGTCGAGGGTCTCCCGCGAGGCCGTCGGATCGTACTTCTGCGGATCGTTCGCGCCGGAGCCGATCACGAAGTGGGTGTGATGGGAGGTGCGGATCAGGATCGAGGCGACGTTGCCCGGATCGGTGGTCTCGGGATGCTCGCGGTGCAGCCGGCGGGCCAGGTCGATCCAGGCCTGCGCCTGGTACTCCGCCGAGTGCTCCTTGGTGTAGGTGTCCAGGATGGACCGCTTGGCCTCACCGGCCTCAGGCAGCGGCACCGTGTAGCGGGCATCGGGGCCATCCAGCAGCCAGGCGATCACGCCGTCCTCGCCCTCGTAGATCGGGACCGGGGAGGTCTGGCCGCGCATCGACCGGTCCGCCGCCTCGACGGCCAGCTTCCCGGCGAAGGCAGGGGCGTGGGCCTTCCAGGTGGAGATCTCGCCCTTTCGGGACTGACGGGTGGCGGTGGTGGTGTGCAGCGCCTGGCCGATGGCCTGGAACACGGTCTCGGTGTCCAGCCCTAGCAGGGTGCCGATACCGGCGGCGGCCGACGGGCCCAGGTGGGCGACGTGGTCGATCTTGTGCTTATGCAGGCAGATCGCCCGTACCAGGTCGACCTGCAGCTCATAGCCGGTGGCGATGCCGCGGATCAGATCCTGGCCGGAACGGCCGGTGTGCTCGGCGACGGCGAGAATCGGAGGGATGTTGTCCCCGGGGTGGGAGTAATCCGCGGCGAGGAAGGTGTCGTGATAATCCAGCTCGCGCACCGCCACGCCGTTCGCCCAGGCCGCCCACTCGGGAGAGGTGTGCTGGGCGATGCCGAAGACGCTCGCGCCGCTGCCGCCGGTGGAGACCGGGTGGCTGAGCGCCTGGCTGCGTGCAGAGACGATCGGGGCGCGATTCAGGGAGGCGATGGCGACCGAGGCGTTGTCGATGATCCGGTTGATGATCATCTCCTCGACCTCGGAGTCGACCTCGACCGGGTCGACGGCGACCTCGGCCATCTTCCAGGCCAGCTGGCCCTCGCGGGGCAGGTTCTCGTCGGAGCGGTGGACGCGGACGGCGTGGTCTCTCATGCTGATCTCTCCTGGGAGGTCGAGGTGGGGTCGGAGTTGTCGCTGTGGTCAGTGGGGGCTCCAGAGTCAGGGTGGTCGCCCTGCAGGTGGGCGAGGGCGTGGTGGAGGTGAACGACGGTGGTGGCTGCGGCGAGCTCCGGATCCCCAGCAGCGACGGCGTGAGCGATCGCGGAGTGCTCCCGAGCGGAGGCGGCGAGCCGGGTGGGGGAGTTGCGGGCCAGGCGGCGCAGGCGTCCCAGATGCAGGCGAAGTCCGCGCAGGGAGTCGGCCAGGTAGGAGTTGCCGGTGGCGCTGTCGAGCTCGGCGTCGAGCTCGGCGGTCAGGGCGTAGTAGCCGGTGGGGTCGGTGCCAGCGGCAAGTTCCACGGTGGCTCGATCGAAGCGGCCTGCAAGGCTGCGGAAAGTCTCACGCAGTGCGGGGCCGTCGGCGGGGTGGGTGGTGCGCTCTGCGGCGCGCCGGCTGGTGAGGGTCTCCAAGGCGATGCGCAGATCGAACAGCTGCGGGGCTTCGGCGAGCGAGACCGCGGCGACGACGACTCCGCGCCCGGTCGCTGGTGCCGCCAGCCCATCGGCGACGAGCCTCGAGAGGGCTTCGCGGAGCGGGGTGCGGGACAGGCCCAGGCGTACGGACTGCTCGACCTCGCCGAGGACCGTGTCTGGTGTGAGGGCGCCGTCGATGATCTCCTCACGGAGGGCCCGGTAAGCCCGATCGCTGGCACGCATACGGCCGAGTGTATACAGGGATAGGTGCCTGCGGCCTGAATCCCGCCCGATATCGAGGGTGTCCCGCACTTGTGTATACCGATGGGCGTGTGCCGCAGTGTCCGCGGTGCGCTCTGGGAGCGCGCCGGGCTCTGTCTGCGGGCTGTCAGAGTGTGCGGTGGCTGGCGTCGGGGTCTTGGGGGCCTTCGGTGTCGGGGCTGCGTTCGGGGATCCAAGGGTCTTCGTCCTCGTCGACAGGGACGTCACCGTTGACGAGCCGGGATTCTAGGGATTTGGAGTAGAGGGGGACCGGGTCAGAGGCGATCTCGATGGTGCCGTCGATGTCCTGCCATTCGCCGCCGTTGACGGAGAACTGCCCGGAGAAGGTGGTGGTGAGGGTGATGTCGTACCAGCCTTCCTGGGTGTAAGTGGCTGAGATGGTTTCGGCGGGGTACGGCTTGCCGGGGTTCGTGGTCGTGATCGTGTTCCCGTCCCCGAGGTCCCAGTGATACGAGATCGGGGTGGCGCGGATCGCGACGGGGGTGTCCAGCAGCTCGGTGCTGAGTTCCTGGGTCTCGGGGTCCGTGTGCAGGACATTGACCATGTTGACCGGCAGCCAGCCGTCGACGGGGCCGGCGTGGGCCGCGAGGGGCTTGACCGGGAGGCGAGCGAAGTCTTCTCGCGTCACGGTGATCACCACGGGTGGTGCTTCCGCAAACTCGGGGGTGCCAGGCAGCGCGCAGCGGATCCCGAGGTCGACGTCTTCGTCACCCTCATTGTCGACGCGGATGCCGCGCTGAGTTACGCCTTCGACGGGTTCTGCGGTGCCGGTGTTGGCGCCGATCTGCAGGGCGTCTCCTTCGCCTGCGAAACGGCTGCCGTTCCCGGCCTCGCAGGAATCTGGATGTGGAGTGCAGGACCAGGTGGACCCGGATCCTAGGTTGGTCCCGCATCCGGAGAACTCGGAGACAGGAACCCAGATGTAGCTGTAGCGGGGTGGAGGTAGGCTCGTGCGGGAGGAACTGACCTCAGAGTTACTGCCGTTGCTTCCGTTGACGATTCTGTCGCGAGCTTCCTGGACCGTGACGCCCAGCCCTTCTTCTGAAGTGGAGGCTGCGGCTGTGGGGGAAGGTGTGGGTGTGGTCGGAGGAGGACTCTCGGTCGGGGCGATTAATGCAAACCCAGGGGATGCGATGAGCGTCGCAGCCGCAAGAAGAAGCGATGCGAAAAGTACGTAGAAAATTCCGTGAGACTCACGTTTCATCGCCAGTCTCCTCGAGTGCGAGATCTTCGATGGTCCATGACCCTGACGTCCAAGTCATTCCAGCAACTCCGGTCCACTCCTGCGCTGGGATCTGTATGGACGAACCGGGTTCTATGTGCTGGCTAACTATGAAAACGTAGCCGACCTCGACATCGTAGTTTTCAGAGTCGAAATTTGCAGTGCCGGTATCGACAATCTCCAGGTTTTTCCAGTACTTGCCGTTCGCCGCATTTGTTTCTATCGCTGATGACATTTCCCCGCAGAGCGTGCAGTCGAATGAAGACAGCGAGTTGAGTGTGCCGAGGTCGCCTGTCAGCCGCGCCCAGGTGAGAGTCGCAATGTAGTACCGGAACGCCTGCTCCGCCCCCTCAGGCGTCTGCTCATCCATCCCTGCGTACTCCGCAGGATCCGGCGGCGGGATGTCGGGCGCTGCGGCGGTGGGCTCGTCGGTCTCGGCGCCGCCTCCGTCACTCGGCTCAGTGTCACCGCCTCCGTCGCTCGGGGCATCGATGTTGATGCTCGGCGGGGCAGTGGTGACGGGTCCCTCCTCGCCGTCGCCGCATGAGGCGAGGCCGAGGAGGAGGGCGCCAGCGGCTGCGGCGCTGAGTAGGCGACGGGGCATGGAAGTGCCTTCCGGGAGTGCGTCAGATCACGGTCACGCTATCCAGGAACGCTCAGATTCGCCATCGCTTCACCGAGAATGTGGATAACCATGAAGCCCGAATGCCTCGATGGTCTCGCCGGGATCGAGCACTGCGGCGGGGTGCGGGCCCGCCTTCAGCCAGGCCGAACGCCACTGGGCGACCTCTGGTGCGGCGAGCGCACCACCCGTCAGCAGCACCATGTTCCCGTCGGCGGGAGTGCTCAGCAGCGAGGCGTGGGTCAGGGTCCACACTCCCGAAAGGCCGGCTTCGGCGGAGGCGTCCTCGAGCTCGCGTACCTGGGCGGCGAGGAAGCGTTGGCCGGCGTCGTCACCGACGTTGACCAGTAGCAGGCCATCCGCTTCAAGATGGGAGAGCGCCTCGAGGTAGAAGTCCTTCGTGGCCAGATGTGCCGGTGACTCCTCCCCGGAGAACACATCCAGCACGATCGCATCGAAGCGCCGATCCTTCATCGCGGCGAGCTGCTCGCGGGCATCCCCGATGACGATCTCGAGGTCGGTGCCCTGCGGGAGTGGAAGGGCCGTGGTGACGAGCGTGGGCAGCTCCCGCTCGATCTCGATCACGAGCTGAGCGGATCCGGGACGGGTGGCCTGGACATAGCGCACCAGCGTCAGCGCTCCACCGCCGAGATGTGCGACCCGCAGGGGCTTTCGGCGCGGCCACGCCTCGTCGAGCACATTGGCCATGCGTCGCAGGTACTCGTGCACGATGTGTGTCGGATCCTCGAGGTCGACATGGGACTGCTCGACTCCGCCGATCTGCAGCGCCCAGCCGCCGGAGACCTCGTCCTTGACGATCCATGCCGGCTGATCGGAGAAGCTCAGCTGGGCACTGCGCTGCGCGCCGGGAAGGAAATCACTGGTGGTCATGGAGCCATTGTCCGCGATGCCGCGGTCCCTCCCTTCCCAGCTCGGCTCTCCCAGCCGCCGCAATCCTCCCAGCCGCCACAATGGAGACATGCACACCCTCGAACTCGGCGACCGCTCCTTCTCCGTCTCCCGTGCGACCGCATCCGAGGTGCCGGAGCTGGTCGCGCTCCTGGCGGACGACGTACTCGGTCAGGAACGGGAAGGTGCAGACCTCGCACCCTATGAGCGGGCTTTTGCGCGTATCGACGGTGACGAGAACCAGCTCCTGGTCGCTGTGAGGGATGACGCCGCTGTTCTGGTCGCGACGATGCAGCTCACGCTGGTGCCCTCCCTGTCTCGCGGTGGAGCCACCCGGCTGCAGATCGAGGCGGTCCGGGTTGCCACTGCGACGCGGGGGAACGGTCTCGGCACCGCACTGTTCGACTGGGCCCACCGTTGGGGTCGTGAGAACGGGGCACGGCTCGCGCAGCTGACTACGGATGCGGCTCGTGCCGACGCGCACCGCTTCTACGACCGGCTCGACTACCTGCCGAGCCACGTGGGATACAAGCTCCCGCTGTGATGCCGTGTCGTCGGTGTCGGATCAGCGCTGCGGCCCCGAGTGCACATGGACGTGCAGGTGCTTCGAATCCTGATAGCTGCCGAGGTTCGTGAGCACTGCCGCGGCGCCATAGTCGCGTTCCACCTGGCGTGCCACCTGCTGGACCACCTCGAGCAGGGCCCGCAGATCGTCCTCATCTGCGGCGCCCGCCGAGGTGAACGAGGCGATGTGCCGCCGTGGCACCACCACCACGTGCACCTGCCAGAAGGGGCGGGTGTGGTGGAAGGCCAGTACGCGCTCATCGAGATGGACCACCTCGAGCGCTGCGGGATCCGGGATTGCGACGTCGCAGTAGAAATCGGTGCCGGTGTACGCGGGTGGCGGGATCGAAGGCTCCATATGCCCAGTATGTTCGGCCGGTTGCGTCGTCAGCACTACCTCCTCTACGCCTGCTTGTGACAGCATGTAGCGCGACTTATGAGTAAGGGTCCGCCCGCACTCTTCGGCGCAGCCAGCATGTGCCGAGAACCGACCGCCACCGGAGGATCATGTCCACCCCAGCCGCCGAGGCTCCCGTCGCCGACGAGACCGCCCCGAAGGACCGCTTCCCGCACGTCTACGTCATCCTCGTCCTGTTCGCGCTGCTCGCAGCGGTGCTGAGCTGGATCGTCCCGGCCGGTATGTACGACCGCGTCCCCGGCCCGAACGGCCGTGAAGTAGTCGACCCCGACAGCTTCTCCTTCATCGAGCAGTCCCCAGTCACGGCGATCGAGCTGCTCACCGCCATCCCGCGCGGGCTCGTCGACGCCGGGGCCATCGTGTTCTTCGTCTTCACCATCGGCGGCATGTTCGAGGTGGTGCGCCGCACAGGACTGATCGACGTCGCCCTCGCCGGCATCGCACGCCTCTTCGCCGGCCGCGGAGTCGTCGTCATCCCCGTGCTGATGGTCATCTTCTCCCTGATCGCGAGCTTCATCGGGGTGCCCGAGCTGTCGCTGGTATATATCCCGGCGATCCTCCCGCTGATCCTGAGCCTGGGCTATGACCGGGTAGTGGCCGCCGCCGTCGCGCTGCTCGGCACCGGCGCCGGCTTCGCCGCCGGGTTCCTCAACCCGATCAACACCGGGCTCGGCCAGCAGATCGCCGGGCTCGAACCCTTCTCCGGCATCGGCCTGCGCATCGCGCTGTACCTCGCCTATCTCGCCACCGCGATCGGATACATCATCTGGTACGCCCGCCGGGTCGCCGCGGATCCGACCCGCTCCGTCCTCCATGGCCACGTCGACACCACCGTGCGCGAACGGGACAAGCTCGACCTCGCCGCGACCCCGACCTTCACCGGTCGGCAGAAGGCCGCGGGCATCGCCCTTCTGCTGCTCGCCGGGCTGCTGGTGTGGGGCATCCTCACCCAGGGCTGGTTCTTCCCTGAGTTCGCGGGCATGTTCATCCTGATCGCGATCGTCGTGGGACTGGTCGCGGGGATGAAGACCAAGGACATGGCCGAAGCCTTCGACCAGGGCCTGCGAGACGTCCTCGCCGGGGCGATCATCGTCGGCATCGCCCGCGGCGTCGCGATCGTCCTCGAGGACGGCAACATCCTGGACACCATTGTGTTCGGGCTGGGGGAGTCCGTCGGCTTCCTGCCGCCGGTGCTCTTCGTGGTCGGGATGTTCCTGGTCCAGGCCGTGTTCAACCTGATCGTCCCCTCCGGCTCCGGCCAGGCGCTGGTGACCCTGCCTGTGCTCGCGCCGCTGTCGGACCTGCTGGGCGTGACTCGGCAGAGCGCCGTGCTCGCCTACCAGACCGGCGACGGCATGACGAACCTGATCTATCCCACCTCCGGGTACTTCATGGCCGCGCTCGCCGTAGGCCGGATCCCGTGGAACCGCTGGGTGCGCTTCTACGCCCCGCTGCTGGGGATCTGGGTGCTGATCTCGATCGGATTCCTGATCTTCGCGCAGCTGACCGGCTGGAGCTGACTCCGCCTCGGGCGGGGCGTCCCCGAGTCGTAGGCTCGTCGGGATCGCACTACTGACGGAGGACGCATCATGACGGGCACCATGCCGGAGAACACCGACCTCACCACCGTCGTCTCCGCGCTGCGCGACGAGCTGGCAGAGCTCGAGGACGAGCGGATCCGCGCGGTCAATGCCCGGCGCGGCGACGACCACGCCGTGAACCTCACCAAGCTCCGTGCGATCGCCAAGCGGCTCAAGGCGCAGCCCGAGCTCGCCCGCGCGCTGTGGGACGCGCCGGCCGAGGACTCCACGCCCAAGCTGCTCGCGCTCCTCATCTCCCGCCCGAAGCAGTACACCCGGGAGGACCTGGACCGGATGCTCCGGGAGGCAGGGACCCCCAAGGTCCACGACTGGCTCGTCAGCTACCTCGTGAAGAAGAGCCCGCATTGCGAAGCGTTGCGGGAGGCATGGTTCGCCGATGCCGACCCCGTGGTGGCGAGCGCTGGCTGGGCGCTGACCAGCGACAGGGTGGTGAAGAAGCCTGAGGGTATCGACCAGTCGGCGCTGCTCGACCAGATCGAGGCCGAGATGGCGGCGGCGCCGGAGCGGCTTCAGTGGGCGATGAACGAATGCCTCGCGCAGATCGGGATCACGAATCCCGAGCTGCGTGCACGGGCACGGGACATCGGGGAGCGTCTGGAAGTGCTCAAGGACTATTCGACCCCGCCGAACTGCACCTCACCGTTCGCGCCGCTCTGGATCGACGAGATGGTCCGCCGGGGCAGCGCCCGCTGAGAAGCTCGTCCTCCACTCGGTGTCCACGTCGACGGACTCCTCGATGTCCTCATCGTCCTCCTCTGTCCATGCGGAGTCCTCGTCGCTCGCAGTGGGGTTCTCCAGGCCCTTGACGACCATCGAGGACGGCAGTGAGACCACCTCGTCACTGGGCACCCGGAACAGCCGGTCTGCGACCAGCACATGGCGGCGCTGGGCGAGGCGGGACCGGGCACCGCAGAACAGATAGGTTGCGAGGACCGGGAGCGCGCACACAACGGGTGCGAGGAAGAGGCCGTAGGACCCGTCGGGCGCCCGGACGAGGTAGAGGAAGACCGTCAGGAAGCCGTCCATCATGAGCACGGCGCCAGCACCGGCCTTCAGCCTTTCCCAGCTGGTCATGATCCCTGCGAACGGGGACTTGGCGGGGATGCCGAGCTGTCTGCTCTCCTGATCGCCCGCCGCCCATCGCAGCACTGCTCGCGTGGTGGTCCGCTCCCTTCACAGCACCGCCAGGTGGGCGGGGATATACACGGCGATCAAGGCGATCGGGGCGAGCAGCAGGATCTCCGCGTCGGGGAGGAAGATGACCTCGGGCGGGAGGAGGTACGGGTCGCGGTTGGGGTCCCCTGTGAAGAAGGAGACGAGTATCCATCCCGCCGCACCGAGGACGCACACGAAGAAGAGGTGCTGCAGCCACGTCGCAGCCTGGACCGACGCCCGGTACCCGGGGACATCCTGATCGGGCAGGGCCTTCGTGCATTCAAGGCCGCGGCGCTTCAGATCCTCATCGTCCTGCGCGCTCGCCGGGACTGCGGAGAAACGCAGCAGGGCCTCAGCGGCTCCCTTCTGATCCGCCGCGCGGAAGAAGGCGACGGCCTCGGGGTCGCCGATCCGCACGAAGGCGAGCGCGTCCCGAGCGACGGGAGTGGAGGTCTGGTCGGGAGAGTCCGTGCTGTGTAGAGATGCCACTCGAGAACCCTATGCGCGTCTCCTCAGGGCGCCGACGTACGGCTGTTCTGACCGTACGCGGCGGTGCTGCTATTCGATCCTGGCAGCGACCTCGACGATCAGTGCTTTGTGATCACTGCCGGCGACCGTCTCGAACTGCGGCACACTGCCGCGCACCCTGCTGGAGACCAGCGCGTGATCGATGCGGGCGAACGACGGGGCCCACGTGCCCGTGGGCCAGGTGGGATGCCAGCCCAGTCCTTCGCCCTGTCCCCTCGCCGCGAGGTCGTACAGGTCGCCGCCTCCGGTCAGCTCCCGCATCGTGTGGTGCTGGTCGATCGCGTTGAAATCGCCGACCAGCAGCAGGTTCTCCTCGAGGTACGGCTCGGCGAGGTCCTTGACCACCGCGCCGTCGCGGGCCCAGGCGTCGGCGCCCATCTGCGGCGGCGCGGTGTGGATCACCCCGAGATGCCAGTCCGTGCCCTCGACGGTGGTGGTCGCGATCAGGTTCTCGAAGGCGGTCCCCTCGGCCCGGGCGACGAGCTCGAGCGGGGTGCGGGACAGGAGCATCGTGCCGCTCGCGTCGGTGTCGGCGGTGCCGACATGATGCGGGAACTCCTCCAGCAGGCCCGCCGCCGCGAGCGCCTCCTCGAACCCAGGGGTGTACTCCTGCAGAGCGAGCACGTCGACGTCACTGGTGATCAGCTCGGAGACCTCCTCGATGTCCGCCTGGCCGAACTGCAGATTCAGCGAGAGCACCGTGAGGGTGTTGCCGACCGCGATAGGGATGTCGGACCGCTCCTCCTCCGGCAGCAGCGGCCAGGCGAAGACCACCATCGCGGCGATCAGGACGGCGGCCCCGAGCGGCCGCCACCGGCCGCGCAGCACCAGCAGCAGCCCCAGGCAGCCCACCAGCACAGGGATCCACAGCAGCGGGATGAAGGACGAGATCGCGATGACGTAGTGATGCCAGGTGTGCAGCTCGGGGACCAGCCGCAGCACCAGGAGCACTGCCGAGGCGAGCACCCCCACCACCAGCAGCGCCCATCCCAGGATCGATACCCCCGCACGCCTCATGCGGCGGAGTCTACGGGGACGGCGTGCTGCCCGGACGCGCACCGAAGGACCCTGGATCCACGGGCCGCTTGGCTCGCGGCAGGCCTTCCACCACGAGCAGGTACGACTCGGTGACCAGCTCCCGGACCAGCTCGGCGTCGAGAGTCCCGCCCGGCTCGAGCGTGATCCAGTGCCGTTTGTTCATGTGATAGCCCGGCGTGATGTCCGAGTGGCTCTGCCGCAGCGCCTCGGAGTCCCGAGGATCCGCTTTGAGGACCACGATCGGCTCCCCGCGCACCTCGGTGAGCAGCAGGAACATCCCGCCCACGACCTTGAAGACTTCGTATTCCGGGCCGAAGGGATGGGTCGCCTCCGCAGCCGGGAGCTCCTCGGCGCGAGCATGGACGATCTCCTGCAGGGCGTCACCGTCCATGGTCCTCCTCCCCCTTCTCGGTCTCAGCAGCACGGTAGCTGCCGCCCTGAACCTGTCGGGTCACCCGGCTGACAGCCCCGACCAGATCGTGCAGTCCTGGGTCCTCAATAGGGAAGTGGCCGCATTCGCGCAGCATGACGAGTTCTGCCGGGGCGGCGATCCGGCTGAGCCAGCGTGTGCTGATCTCCACCGGTGTCCAGGCGTCCTTCGCCGGATGGGCGAGAGTCACCGGGGTGGTCATCCGTTCCGGCGGGGTGTGGCGGTAGGTGAGGTATGAGGTGAGGAATCCGAGCGGGACCTCGGCGGCTCCTCCGCGGGGGTCGGAGGCGCACAACCGCGACAGGTCGGGGCTGCGACTCATCTTCGAGAGAGCGGCGATCCAGGACATCGGGACCCGCCGTCCCGCGAAGCGTTCCGGGAGAAGCCGTGCCAGAGGGCCGCCGAGCATGCCGAGCGGGCTGAAACGCGTGATAACGGCCCGCGCACGCGGGTCGCGCGGGTCGAGCAGGGACGTGGCGACCACGGCCGCAGCGCGACCGGTGCGGGCGGCGACCTCGTAGGCGAGCATGCCGCCGATGCTGGCGCCCAGCAGCACGAGCGGCCGCCCGTCATCCTCCAAGGCCACGACGTCGCAGAGCAGGGAGACCCAATCCTGATAGCGGACCGCGCTCGAATCCGGGGACCGCGTCTCGCCGTAGAGGGGAAGATCAACCGCGGCCAGCTCCACCTCATCTGCTGGCAGGAGTGAGGCGATCGGCCAGAGCGCTGCGCTGTGGGCCCCGGCTCCGTGGATGAGCAGCACCCGCACGGGAGCATCGGGATTCTGGCGACGCGGCACATGGACGTCGTGCCTGCGCCAGCTCCACCACGTGCTCGTGGGCTTCAGCTCGACTCGATCCCGCCAGGAAGCGGGGAGGAAGTCGGCGTAGTCGGAGACGCCGGTTGAAGTCATGCCGCCACGGTACTGGTCGAGGGGGATCCGAGCTGTGCCGTGCTGCGAGCGCGACAGGAGCGCGCAGAAAGTGCCCTGCACCACATCCTTGCCGCATGGGAATGAACCTGGCCAGGACGAAGTTGAGTCTAGTGTGCTCAAGTTCAGTGATCCTTGGATTGACAACGTCGATCCAGAGTTTTCTACTTGAGCGAGTACAGCTCAAGTCTTGCCGCCGGCCCCGACGGTCGGCAGTGCACGAACCCGTTGCGGCGCACCCGTCGCAGAAAGGCAGGCTCCCATGTCCCGTGTCGTCGGAATCGACCTCGGTACCACTAACTCCGCCGTCGCCGTGCTTGAGGGTGGCCAGCCCACCATCATCGCGAACGCCGAGGGCTCCCGCACCACCCCGTCGGTCGTGGCCTTCTCCAAGCAGGGCGACGTCCTCGTCGGCGAGGTCGCCAAGCGCCAGGCCGTCACCAACGTCGATCGCACGATCGCCTCCGTCAAGCGCCACATGGGCACCGACTGGAGCCAGGAGATCGACGAGAAGAAGTACACCGCGCAGGAGATCTCCGCCCGAATCCTCGGCAAGCTGAAGAAGGACGCCGAGTCCTACCTGGGCGAGGCCGTGACCGATGCGGTCATCACCGTCCCCGCGTACTTCTCGGACTCCGAGCGTCAGGCCACCAAGGACGCCGGCACCATCGCGGGCCTCAACGTCCTGCGCATCATCAACGAGCCCACCGC
>NZ_JBQDLF010000068.1:0-14584 GCF_052095815.1 Brachybacterium sp.
ACGATCTGCGTCGCGACCGCCCTGCTCGAGAGCGGGATGATCGAGATGACGGGCGGGGCGCAGGGCGGGGGTCACGGCGGGGAGCAGAGGATCACCCTGGAGTCCCCGTCGGGCCTCGCCCACGTCATCGCCCGCACCGCCGACGGGCGGGTCGAACAGATCACCACCCAGGGTGAGCCCGCCTTCGTCGCCGAGCGGGGGCTCACGATCGAGGTCCCCGAGTACGGGCCGGTGGGCTTCGATCTGGTGTGGAGCGGCGCCTACTACGCGATGATCTCCGCCGCCGCGCACGGCTTCGAGCTCACGGCCGACGAGCAGATCGCGCTCGCCGCCTTCGGGGACGCCTTCGTGCGCGCCGCCCGGCCGGGGCTCCGCCAGGAGCATCCGTCGCTGGGGGATGTGGGCCCGCTGCCCTTCGTCCACTTCATGGGTCGGGTGCGCACCCTCGAGGATGGCAGCGTCGAGTCCCGTTCGGCGACCTACGTGCACCCGGGCGTGATCTGTCGCAGCCCGACCGGGACCGGCACCTCCGCGCGACTCGCGCTGCTGGCCGGTGACGGAGTGCTCGGGCCGGGGGACACGCTGGAGACGATCTCCCCGCGCGGCAACCGTTTCATCGGCACCGTGCTCGGGCAGACCGACGTGGGGGACTTCCCCGCCTGGAACTCAACCACCACCGGCTCGGCGCGGCTGATGGCCCGTTCGAAGCTCACCGTGGATCTGGACGACCCACTGGTGGACGCCTCCGATCTGGAGGGGCTGCTGGGGCCCTGAGGCGATGAGGCGATGCTCGCTTCGCGACCGGGCGGGACCACGTCGAAGCGGCCACGGAGAGGTCAGCGTGCGCTGTATAGTCACTGCATGCTGACCAGAGCCTCCCGTCTCGACGTGATGAACCGGCTGGGCCGCGCGATGGCCGACCCCACCCGCTCCCGGATCCTGCTGTCCCTGCTCGAGGAGCCCGGCTATCCGGCCGCCCTCGCCGCGGAGCTGGATCTGACCCGCACCAACGTCTCCAACCACCTGGCCTGCCTGCGCGACTGCGGGATCGTGGTCGCCACCCCCGAGGGCCGACGCACCCGGTACGAGATCGCCGACGCCCACCTCACCGCGACGCTGGGGGCCCTCGTCGAGACCGTGCTCGCCGTCGACGACGGTGCGCCCTGCCTCGACGAGAACTGCACCGTCCCCCCGTGCTGCGATGCGACTGCTGCGGCTTCCGATTCCCTTGAGACCGCCGAGCACCTCAGGGCCGCCGAGGCTGGCGTGGTCTCCCGATGAGCGACGACTGCTGCGGCCCGGTCGTGACGAAGGCGTCGCCCGCGCCGGTCGTCGAGGACGCCTGCTGCGGGCCCGCAGCCCCGGCCGCCCCCTCTGACGTGCTCGAGGTCGAGCGGCCCACGCCCTGGTGGCGGGACCGCTCCCTGGCCCTTCCGCTCGCCGCCGGGGTGCTGTGGGTCGCCGGCCTGCTGCTGGGCTGGGCAGGGCTGGACCTCCCCGCGCTCATCGTGCACGTCCTGGCGCTCGCCGCCGGCGCTTGGACCTTCGTGCCCGGCACCCTGCGCCGACTGGTCCAGGGCCGCGGCCGCAGCCGACTCGGCGTCGGCCTGCTGATGACGATCGCGGCCCTCGGCGCCGTCCTGCTGGGTCATGTCGGAGAAGCCGCCGCGCTCGCCTTCCTGTTCTCTCTGGCTGAAGCCCTCGAAGATCGCTCGATGGACCGTGCGAAGCAGGGCCTGCGCTCCCTGCTCGCCCTCATCCCCGAGACCGCTCGCGTGTCCCGGCCCGCCGGTCCCGAGTTGATCCCGGCCGCTGAGCTGCGCACTGGCGATGTGCTCCTGCTCGGCGCCGGCGACCGGGTCGCGACCGACGGCGTGATCGTCGAGGGCCGCTCCTGGCTCGACACCTAGGCGATCACCGGCGAGTCGATCCCGGTCGAGGCGGGCCCAGGGGACGAGGTGCACGCCGGCTCCCTGAACGGCTCCGGCACCCTGTCTCTGCGCGCCACGTCCGACGGGCGGGGCAACTCGCTGACCCAGATCGTGCGCCTGGTCGATCAGGCCCACGCCGCCAAGGGAGAGCGAGCGCGCCTGGCCGACCGGATCGCTCGTCCGCTGGTGCCCGTCGTACTCGTGGTCTCCGCACTGGTCGCCCTCGTAGGCGTCTTCGCCGGCGACCCCGCCACCTGGATCGAGCGGGCACTGGTGGTGCTGGTCGCCGCCTCGCCCTGCGCCATGGCGATCGCCGTGCCGGTCACCGTGATCTCCTCCATCGGCGCGGCCAGCAAGCTGGGCGTGGTGATCAAGTCCGGAGCCGCCGCCGAACAGCTCGGCACGATCCGCACCGTCGCGCTCGACAAGACCGGAACCCTCACCCGCAACGAACCGCAGGTGGTCGAGGTCGTTACCGCCGACGGCCGCCGCCGCGAGGAGATCCTCGCGCTCGCCGCCGCCCTGGAAGCCACCAGCTCCCACCCGCTGGCCGCCGCCGTGCTCGCCGCGGCCGAGGCCGCAGAAGGGGCCACCGCGGAGGCCACGGAGGTGCAGGAAGCTCCAGGTCACGGCCTCACCGGCCAGGTCGCCGGGCGCTCGATCCGAGTGGGCAGCCCCCGCTGGATCGCCCCCGGCGACCTCGCCGCGGGCACGGAGGGGATGGCCGCGCGGGGGATGAGCCTCATCGTGGTCGAGGAGGACGGCCTGGCGATCGGGGCGCTCGGAGTGCGTGACGAGCTGCGGCCCGAGGCCGCCGAAGCAGTCGCCGCCCTGCATGCCCAGGGGATCCGCACCGTGATGCTCACCGGCGACAACCCCCTCACCGCCCGCGCGATCGCTCAGGAGGCGGGGATCGACGAAGTCCACGCCGAGCAGCTCCCCGCCGACAAGGCCGCCTACATCCGTCGGCTGTCGAAGGAGGCGCCGACGGCGATGGTGGGCGATGGCATCAACGATGCCCCCGCCCTCGCCTCTGCGACCGTGGGGATCGCGATCGGCGTGACCGGCACGGCCGCCGCCGTGGAATCGGCGGACGTCGCCTTCACCGGCACGGATCTGCGCCAGCTCCCCGCCGCGCTCGCGCACTCCCGCCGCACCCGCCGCCTGATGACCGGCAACATCGCCCTCGCCCTCGCGATCATCCTCGTCCTCTTCCCGCTCGCCCTGTTCGGGGCGCTGGGCCTGGCCGCCGTGGTGCTGATCCACGAGGTGGCCGAGGTCGTCGTCATCGCCAACGGCATGCGCGCCGCGCGCACGCGGGGCGTGACCGCATGACCATCATCGGCATCATCGGCGCAGGGAAGTGGGCGGCCAGCTGGTCCGCGCAGTGATCGCGCAGGGCCACCAGGTCGTCATCGCCGACTCCCGCGGGCCCGAGATCCTCACCGCCCTGATCGACGCCCTCGGCCCTGCTGCGCTGAGCTCAACCTCGATCACGTTTCGGTAACGACGCCGAGATCTCTCGACTTGCAATCGGTTGCATGTCAGCCTGGGCAAGACGGATCTCGAGAGACGAGGAAGAACAATGGCTGTTCTGGACTGGGTGGTCATCGCCGGCTACTTCGTGGTGATGGTGGTGATCGGGCTCTATGCGAAATCGAAGATCTCCGACGCGTCGGACTTCTACGTCGCCGGGGGCAAGCTGCCCGCCTGGCTGGTCGGGATCTCCCACCACATGTCCGGCTACTCCGCTGCAGTGTTCGTCGGCTACGCCGCGCTCGGCTACACCACCGGCTTCGCCGTCTACGTCTGGTGGGCGCTGAGCATCACCGTGGCCTGCAGCATCGGTGCCTGGCTGTTCGCGCCGCGCTGGCCGCGCCTGCGCCAGCGTCTGGGCATCATCTCCCCGCTGGAGTACCTGGCCAAGCGCTTCAATGTGGCCACCGAGCAGCTGCTCGCCTGGTCCGGCGCAGCGCTGAAGGTGTTCGACGTGGCCGCCAAGTGGGTCGCGAGCGCGATCCTGCTGCAGGTCTTCGCGGGCCTGCCGATCGTGTGGGGCATCCTCGTGGTCGGCGGGGTCACCATGATCTACTCCACCATCGGTGGGATCTGGGCGGACGTCCTGACCGACCTCGGCCAGTTCATCATCCAGTTCGTCGCGGCGATCGCGATGCTCGGCATCGTGGTGGTCCAGCTCGGCGGGATCTCCTCGCTGTGGACCATGTGGGAGCGGCTGCCCGAGGGACACTCCTCGCCGTTCAACAACGACCTCACGCTCTGGTTCTTCCTCGCCTACATCATCATCTCCACCCTGTCCTACAACGGCGGCACCTGGAACCTCGCGATGCGCATGATCTCCACCGCCGACGGCGCCGCGGCTCGCCGCTCGATGCTCCTCTCCGGAGCGCTCTACCTGCTCTGGCCGCTCGTGCTCTTCATCCCCATGTGGGCCGCGCCGATCTTCCTGCCGGGCCTGGCGAACCCCGAGGAGTCCTACGCGTTGATGGCGCAGCAGTTCCTGCCCGCAGGACTGATCGGCCTGGTGCTCGCGGGAATGTTCGCGCACACCATGGCGATGACCGCCTCGGATGCGAACGCGATCTCTTCGGTGGTGGTGCGCGACATCATCCCGGCCCTGCGCCGGGACCGCAGCTTTCTGCCCGCGAAGCGGGAGCTGTTCATGGCCCGGCTGACCACCTTCCTGTTCATCGTCCTGTCGATGGGCATCGCGCTCACGGCAGACAGCTTCGGCGGAGTGCTCGGCCTGCTCATCACCTGGTTCGGTGCCCTCGTGGGCCCGATCGCGGTGCCGATGCTGTTGGGCCTGCTGCCCGCCTTCAAGCGCTCCGGCTCCGCTGCGGCGATCACCTCCTGGGCGATCGGGCTGGTCGTCTTCGCGACCAACAAATACCTGCTCGCCGGCCCGATCGAGTCGCTGGGCACCGCGAGTGCACAGACCATCACGGTGGCCACCCCGGTACTCTGCTCGATCGTGGTGTTCATCGGCTACGGCCTGATCCGCCCTGCCCACAGCGCGGAGGTCGATGCGCTGGTCGACTCCCTGGGCTACGACGGGCCGCTCGTGGAGACCGCGACGGCCGACGGACGGGAGGCGAGGAAGTGATCTCGCTGCGCTCACACCTCGAACTGCGACCACACCTCGAACGCGATGTGCTCGGCTGGTGGGATCGAGAGGGGGCCGACGACCACCTGGGCGGCGTCCGCACTTGCTTCACCAACCGCGGGGAGGCCATCAGCCGCGAGAAGTACACCTGGTCGCAGGGCCGCTGGGCCTGGACCTGCGCGCTGGCGGCCGAGGAGATCGAGGCCGGCCGAATGAGCGGAGACAGCGCCCTCTGGCGCCGACGCTCCCTCCAGACTGCCGACTTCCTCGTCGACCATGCCTTCCTCCCGGACGGCCGCACCAGCTTCCGACTCAGCGAACACGGCGAGCAGCTCGCGGACGAGGACGGAGAACTCGCGACCAGCGTCTTCGCCGACCTCTTCGCGGTGCTCGGTCTCGCCGGCGCCGCACGCACGGTGCCCGGTGCGGAAGCGGGCCTGACGTCGGGACCGGGGACAGACTCAGGCACTACGGAGCCAGGCATTACGGAGTCAGGCATTGCGGGCTCAGGCACTACGGAGTCAGGCACTGCAGGGCAGGGCCGTGAGCGCTGGCTCGCCCAGGCTCGCCGCACTCTGCTCGGCGCCGAGACCTCGATCCGCGCCCGGACCGCGAAGAGTGCGCCCTATCCGGTCCCCGCCGGGTTCACGGACCTCGCAGGGCCGATGACCCTCGTCCACGTCGCCGGTGAGCTGCACCGGGCGGCGCCGAGCGACGAGGTGCTCGCAGTCATCACGGGTGCCCGGAACACCCTTCTCGGCGACGAGGGAGCGACCTCCGGCGACGAGAACCCCTTCCTCGGCACCGAGACCTGGTGGGAGTTCCGCCCTGACCATGCGCGGGACCACAACACCCTGCTGGCCCGTCACGTCACTCCCGGTCACCTGCTCGAGCTGCTGTGGATGCTGGTGCACGTCGGCGACCAGCACCCGCAGCTCGCAGTCCCAGATGCCACGCTCACCTCGCTTGCGCTGCGGGCGCTCGAGACGGGCTGGGACGCCGCCGAGGGCGGCCTGCTGCGCTATGTGGATCGGGAGGCCGGCGGCGCGCCCGTCGGCCGCCTGCTCGAAACCCCCTACGAAGCGCTCGTGCAGCGCACCTGGGACACCAAGCTCTGGTGGGTCCACGCCGAAGCGATGTACGCGACCGCCCTGCTCGCCCGCCGCACCGGCTCCCCGGAGCTCGCCCGTTGGGCGCAGCGGGTGCGTGAGTACACGCTGGGCACCTTCCCGGACCCGGCAGGCCAGGAGTGGCTCCAGAACCGCCGCCGTGACGGCAGCCCGCTGGACGAGGTGGTCGCCCTGCCCGTCAAGGACCCCATGCACATCGCCCGTTCGCTCCTGCTGCTGAACGCCCTGGAGCACGACCCCGCACCGACTGAGGAGAAGACACCGTGAGCATTGCTGAGACCGCGCTGGAGATCCACACCTACCCCACCCGCCAGGAGATGGGCGCCGCCGCCGCTGCGGCCGCCGCCCCGATCCTGCGCGAGGCGATCGCCGAACGAGGCAGCGCCCGCCTGATGCTCGCCGCCGCCCCGAGCCAGTCCGCCACCCTGCAGGCGCTCGCCGCCACGGACGATCTCGACTTCACGAAGATCGACTGCTTCCACATGGACGACTACATCGGCCTGAGGCCGGATGCCCCGCAGGGATTCGGCAACTGGCTCGCGAACGAGCTGTTCACCCTGGTCACCCCGCGCGCTTTCCATCGCATCGACGTCACCGCCGCACCGGAGGACGCCGCCGCCGCCTACCGCGAGGCGATGGGGGAGGAGCCCTTCGACGTCACGCTGTGCGGGCTCGGCGTGAACGGCCACCTCGCCTTCAACGACCCGCCCGCGGACTTCACGGACCCGCTGAGCGCGCGGGTGGTCGAGCTCGATCAGGTCTCCCGCCAGCAGCAGGTCGACGAGGGGCACTTCCCGGACCTGGACGCGGTGCCGGTCCACGCCATCACCGTCACCATTCCGCGGCTGCTGAACGCGCGCCGTATCGTCGTCTCCGTCCCCACGGCGGTCAAGCGCCAGGCCGTCCACGACACCGTGAACCAGCCGATCTCCGGTGCGCACCCCGGCACCGCGCTGCGCACCCATCCCGATGTGCACCTGTTCGTCGACGCGGAGGCCGATCCCCGATGACCCAGGAACCCACCAGTCCCGCCGGCCCCGCTGGCCCCGCCGATCCTGCCGCGCTCGCCGCGGAGTACTTCGAGACGATCACCGCGCTCATGGGCCGCATCCGCGCCGAGGAGCAGGCCGCGGTCACCGAGGCCGCCGGGCTGCTCGCGGAGCAGATCGCCGGGGACCGCCTGGTGCACGTCTACGGTCCGGGCGGGCACTCGAACCTCGCCTCGCAGGAGGTGTTCTTCCGCGCCGGCGGCCTCATGCACGTCTCCGCGATCCTCGACGAGGGCACCCTGCTCTCCAGCGGAGCGCTGCGGTCCATGGCGATCGAGCGCACCCCCGGCTACGGCCGGATCGTCATCGACGACCACCAGCTGGGCGAAGGCGACCTGCTGATCCTGGTCAACGCCTACGGGATCAACGCCGCCCTGATCGACGCCGCGCTCACCGCGAAGGAGCGCGGCTGCACCCTCATCGGCGTCTCCAGCCGGGAGCACGCCGACTCCACCGCCCCGGA
This sequence comes from Brachybacterium sp., assembly GCF_052095815.1. Taxonomy (NCBI): domain Bacteria; kingdom Bacillati; phylum Actinomycetota; class Actinomycetes; order Micrococcales; family Dermabacteraceae; genus Brachybacterium; species Brachybacterium sp. Next base: position 7,698 of record NZ_JBQDLF010000068.1, read on the forward strand.
GCATCCCGCCCGCCACCCTTCCAGGCAGGACCTCCACGACGTGGTGGATCTGCACATCGACACCAAGGTCCCCGTCGGGGACGCGGTGATCGAGATCGACGGCGTCGCCGAGCGCACCGGCGCCGTCTCCACCTTCGCGAGCGCCTTCGCCATGAACTGGCTGATGATGAGCACCGTCGCCGCGCTCGCCGAGCGCGGCATCGACCCGCCGATCTGGCGTTCAGGCAATGCTCCCGGCGGCGATGAGGCGAACGGCCAGTTCATCGCCCAGTTCAAGGGAAGGGTGACGTCGCTGTGAGCACCCTCGTGCGCGGACTCGACCCGGCCACCGGTCAGCTGCTCGAGGTCACGATGGACACCGTGATCACCCGCATCGACCGTCGGCCCGCGCAGCCCGGGCAGGTGCTTCCCTATCTCGCCCCGGGGTTCATCGACCTGCAGGTCAACGGCTTCGCCGGGATCGATGTGAACGGGCCGGAGGTCACCGCCGAGCGGATCGTGGAGATCACCGGGGCGCTCGCTCGGCGCGGGGTCACCACGTGGGTGCCCACCGTCATCACCGGCTCGGAGGAGGCGATCTGCCGCTCCCTGCGCGCTGTCGCCGAGGCCCGCGCCACCTCGCCCCAGCTCGCCCACGCGATCCCCTTCGCGCACGTCGAAGGCCCGTTCCTCTCGGCGCAGGACGGCCCGCGCGGGGTCCACGACGCCGCCCAGATCCGCCCGATCGACGCCGAGGAAGTCGCGCGCTGGCAGCAGGCCGGGCCTGTCGGCATCGTGACCCTCTCCCCGCACACGGACGATGCCCCCGCACAGATCACCCGGATCGCCGCGCTCGGGATCCAGGTCGCCCTCGGCCACACCCACGCCAGCGGCCCCCAGCTCATCGCCGCGGTCGACGCCGGCGCGACCCTGTCCACGCACCTGGGAAACGGGATCTTCCCGCAGCTGGCCCGCCACCCGAACCCGCTGTGGACCCAGCTCGCCGAGGACCGTCTCACCTGCGGGCTGATCGCCGATGGGCACCACCTCCCCGCGGAGACGCTCGAGGTCATGCTCCGCGCCAAGGGCATCGGCCGGGCCTTCCTGGTCTCCGACGCGACCGAGCTCGCCGGCAGACTGCCCGGCCGGTACGAGACCGCCGTGGGCGGCACGGTCGAGCTGAGCGACGACGGTCGCCTGTCCTATGTGGGCACAGAGCTGCTGGCCGGGGCAGCGTCCGACGTCGCCGCGGGCCTGCGCTTCGTGCTGCGCGCGACCAGCCTGTCCCTGCGAGAGGCGCTCGTGCTGGTCACCCGCACCCCGGGCGCGGTCCTCGGCCGTGAGACCACGCTGCGCGTGGGCGCCCCCGCGGATCTGGTGACGCTCGAGGCCGACGGGGCCATCCAGGGCATCTGGCAGCACGGCACGGAGCTCACGCCCGCACGATCGGGAGCAGGAACGAGCGCATGATCCAGCGCATGATCCAGGTGGGAGCATCTGTCCAGGCGCTGGGGGTCACCTCCCCGGTGCCGATGTCGGGTTTCGCCGCCCGCACCGCGCCGAGCACCGGCGAGCATGACGAGCTCGGCGCCCGCGCGCTCGCCCTGGACGAGCTGGTGCTGATCACGGTGGACGTATGCGTGCTCGAGGAGAGCACCTGCCAGCGGATCGCTGCCGGAGTGCACCCCGAGGCACCGGCGCAGGTGATCGTCACCGCGACCCACACCCACGCCGGCCCCTGCTCCACCCCGACCCGGCTCGCCCGCTGCACGCCGGAGATCGAGCAGCAGATCATCTCTGCGGCGATCATCGCCGGCCAGACGGCGCGCTCAGCCCGGCACCCCTGCCGAGTGGAGCACCGCTGCGCGCGGGGCGTGGGCGTCGCCTCGAACCGTCGGCACGCGGGCCAGGCCATGGATCCGCCGGTGCAGATGCTGCAGTTCCTCGCCTCGCAGGCGGAGGGGGTGACCGGTGACGCGGCCGACGGAGGGGCCCGGGAGCACAGCCATGTCGTGGCCAGCCTGCTCACTTATCCCTGCCATCCGGTGGTGCTTGATGGCACCAACCGCCTGCTGTCCGGTGACTACATCCATCCGCTGCGCGAGCGGATCGAGGCTGAGCACGCGGGATCGCTGGTCGTGTTCACGACCGGCTGCGCAGGAGACCTCAACACCGGACACCGCGCGGAGGCGTCCTACTCCCTGACCGGTTCCTCCACGCGGACCTTCGCCGAGGCCGAACGGGTCGGCACCCGGATCGCGGACTCGGTGCTGGCAGCGGCACCAGAGCCCATCGACGCAGGCGAGGTGCGCTTCGCCTCGGTGCCGGTGACCCTCCAGCTCGACCGGCCCACTGACGCACAGCTCACCGCAGATCGCGCCGCCTGGACACAGGAGCTGACCGAGGCGGAACCGGGCCGAGCCGCCCTGCTGAAACTCTGGCTGGACTGGGCCGCCGCCGTTCCGGAGGACACGGAATGGTCCGGCCGGGTCAGCGCATTCAGGCTCGGCGAGGTCACCGTGGTGACGCTGCCCGGGGAGCCGTTCCTCGAGGTCGCCGAGCAGATCACGGCGAGAGTCGCTGCCTGCGGTGCGGAGTTCGCGGGGCCCTGCCTGGTGCTGGGATACGCCGACGGCTGCCCCGGCTACTTCCCGAGCGCGGGGGAGTACCCGTTCGGCGGCTACGAGGTGGAGGACGCCCACCGCTACTACGGCATGCCGGGGCCGTTCGCCCAGGGGTCGGCGGAGCTGCTCGTCGAGGCGGCGGTGCAAGCGGTGGAAGCATCGGTGGCAGGAGAGGGCTTCCCGGTACTGTGCGGGTGAGCCGGTCGCAGCAGCCCGGCACCCGCACGCCCGTGGATCCGGCGAGCGGGTCTTCGATCTGAGGGGACCCCCATGGAAAAGATCACCGTCGCCGGCCACCCCGAGCCCATTCCCGCCTCCGCTGTCGCGGAGCGACTCCTGAGGCAACGTCTCGAGACCGTCCGCGAGAAGCGCGGCGATGAGGCTGCCGACGCCCTGGAGGTCCTGGTCGGCGAGCGCATCGGCACCCTCCTCGAAGGCGGGATGCCCAGCATCGACGTTGCGACCATGCGCTCGATCGTCGACTTCGTGGAGACCCCCGCCGAGGACGAGAGCACCTCGGGCCTGGGCCGCGTGGTGCAGGGTCTCAAGGACAAGGCCGCCCAGCGCGGGAAGCGGACCATGAGCTGAGTGCGTCGCGCATTCTGCGTTCATCAGGGGTTCTACTTATGGGGTCCATAAGTTAGCGTGGCCGGCATGATCCTCACCGGACTGTTCCTCGGCGCCGTGCTCGGTTACGTCCTGCAGCGTTCGCGGTTCTGCGTCACCGGCGCGTTCCGCGACCTCTACCTGACGCGCTCCGCGCGCTACTTCACCCCCTTCCTCCTCGCCATCGCGATCCAGGCCGTCGGCGTCGCCGCGCTCACCGGCGCCGGCGTGATCGCCCCCGAACCCGCATCCTTCGCCCCGCTCGCGGTGATCGGCGGTGGCCTGCTGTTCGGCGTCGGCATCATCATGGCCGGCGGCTGCGCGACCGGCACCTACTACCGCGCCGGCGAGGGCCTCATCGGATCCTGGGTGGCGCTGATCTTCTACATGCTGTTCGCGGCGGTGATGAAGTTCGGCCCGCTCGGCGGTTTCACCGAGGCCGCCCGCGCTCGCACCATGGGTGACGCGACCATCCAGGAGACCCTCGGGGTCAGCGTCTGGGTGCCCACCATCGCGTTCTCCGCCCTGGTCGCCGTGCTCGTGGTGCGCCAGGTGCGCAGGAGTGCCGCTCGCAGTGCAGGCAAGCAGAGCGTGCGCCTGCCCGCCCGTCGCAGCGGTCTCGGCCACTACCTCGCCGATATCCCCTGGAACCCGTGGGTGGGCGGTGTGCTGCTGGGCCTCATCGCGATCGCGGCCTGGGTGCTCTCCACCGCCGCCGGCCGCAACGGCGGCCTCGGCATCACGACCCCGTCGGCCAAGATCATCACCTTCCTCACCACCGGGGACGTCACCCTCGTGGACTGGTCCGTGATGCTCGTGCTCGGAATCCTCGTCGGCTCCTTCATCGCCGCGAAGCTCGCCAGCGAGTTCCGCTGGCGGGTGCCGGATGCACGAACCATCCTCAATAGCGCCGGCGGCGGTGTCGCGATGGGTGTGGGCGCCGCGCTCGCCGGCGGCTGCACCATCGGCAACTCGCTCGTGGAGACCAGCCTGTTCAGCTACCAGGGCTGGGTCTCCTTCGCCGCGATCATGCTCGGCACCTGGGCTGCCGCCTGGTTCTTCCTGGTGCGCCCGCAGAAGGCCGCCGCGAAGAACCGCCCCGCACCCGTGCTCAGCCCCGCCGCCTGACCTCACCCCGCTAGAACCTCACCCCGACAGAGAGGACCTCTCATGCCTGCCTACACCCTCCAGACCAACGGCGCCGTCTGCCCCTTCCCGCTGATCGACGCCAAGAATGCGATGGAGCAGCTGACCACGGGCGATGACCTGATCATCGGCTTCGACTGCACCCAGGCCACCGACTCCCTGCCCCAGTGGGCCGCGGACGACGGCCACGAGGTGGTCGCCTTCGATCGCGTGGGCGAGGCGGGATGGACGATCACGGTGCGCAAGGGCGCCTGAGCCCGTAGCGTGGTGCGGGCCCCTCGAGGGAACGATTCAGAGAGCGAAGAGCCCCGCCATGGACGACCCCGCACGCTGGGACGCACTCCCACAGCGCTTGCCCGACTGGTTCCGCGATGCCCCGCTGGGGATCTTCCTCCACTGGGGCGCGTACTCCGTGCCCGCCTGGGCGGAGCCCACCGCTGAGCTCGGTGCGGCCGACGACGCTGCCGACCGGCTCACGCACAACCCCTACGCCGAGTGGTATTTCAACACCATGCGCCTCGAGGGCTCCCCGGCTGCCGAGCATCATCGGCGCGTCCACGGCGGAGCGCCCTACGACGATTTCCTCGACCAGTGGCAGGTCGGCGCCTTCGACCCGTCCGCCTGGAGCGACCTCTTCGCTCGTGCTGGCGCGGACTACGTCGTGCTGACCACCAAGCATCATGACGGGATCACCCTGTGGGCCGCCCCCGGCACCGGCGAACGCAACACCGTGCAGCGCGGGCCCCGCCGAGACTTCGTCGGCGAGATCGCCGAGGCCACCACCGCGGCCGGGATGCACTTCGGGGTCTACTACTCCGGCGGACTGGACTGGCACGAGCGGCCGACGCCACCCCTGGTCGAGCTCCACGAGGTGGAGGGCTCGAAACGGCCGCGCGATGACGACTACGGGAAGTACTGCAGCGCCCAGGTGCGCGACCTCATCGACCGCTACGGCCCGGACGTGTTCTGGAACGACATCGGCTGGCCGGACCAGAACCTGCACTTCGGCCCGGGCGGCCTCGGCGAGCTGCTCGAGCACTTCTACCGCGAACGCCCCGAAGGGCTGATCAACGACCGCTTCTCCGGTGCGCACCACGACTTCATGACCACCGAATACCAGTCGGGGGAGATCCCGGAGGGCCAGGCTTGGGAGAACTGCCGCGGCATCGGACTGAGCTTCGGCTACAACCAGGTCGAGGACGCCGCCCAGTACATCAGCGGCGCGCAGGCGGTACGGCATGTGGTCGACGCCGTCTCCCGCGGTGGCCGGGTGCTGCTGAACCTCGGGCCCCGGGCCGACGGGTCACTGCCTGAGCTGCAGGTCCAGGTGCTCGAGACACTCGGAGAGTTCATGGCCGAGCACAAGGCGGTGCTGTCCGGTGCGCGCGGGCTCGGCGAGCTGGAGATCCCCGGAGCCCAGTGGGCGCGTGCAGTGGAGCAGGACGGGCAGTGTCATGTGTTCGTGTCGGGGGAGGCGGGGACGCTGCAAGTTGCTGCGGCGGATCTGCCCGTCGGCTTCGACTGGCCGGAGGATGGCGTCGAGATCGTGCTGGGTGGCCGGGACGCGGCGCCGATCGCCGTCTCCGCGCAGGCCACCGGCAGCTCCGGTCGCTGAGCCTGGGCGCCGACCGGCGTGAAGGACGGTCGGATCGTCGCACCCCCGCGCTACCGTTCCCTCATGACGACCACCACCACCGCTGCTGACCGCGCCGCCGGAGCCCTGCTGGGCCTTGCCTGCGGGGACGCCGCCGGCGTCCCCTACGAGTTCGCCTCGGCCCCCTACGACCCGTGCAAGGGTCCGCAGATGATCGGCGGCGGGCTCGGCCCGTACACGCCGGGGGAGTGGTCCGACGACACCCAGATGGCGCTGTGCATCGCCCACGTCGCCGCGTCCGAGGTCCCGATCGACTCTCCCGAGGGGCTCGACGCGATCGCCCAGGGCTTCCTGGACTGGCTGCAGGGCGGTGCGAGCGACGTGGGAACCCAGACTCGCCAGGTGCTCAGCGCAATGCTCAGAGACGGCGGCGGCCCGGGCCTCGCTCAGCGGATGACCTCCGTCGCCGCGGAGCTGCACGCCCGCTCCGGCCGGACCGCCGGCAACGGCGCACTGATGCGCACCGCCCCCGTGGCTCTCGCCTTCCCGGACGATCCCGAGCGCACCGCCCGCGCCGCACGAGCCATCGCCGAGCTCACCCACGCGGACCCGCTGGCCGGAGACTCCTGCGTGCTGTGGTGCGAAGCGATCCGGCGCTCCGTCGTGGACGCCGTGCATGGCCGGCCGGAGGACGGCATCGAACTGCTCCCGGCAGAGCACCGCGAGACGTGGGTGGCGCTCGCCGACGGGACCTGGCGCTCGGGCGCTCCAGCGTCCCTGTCTCCCAACGGGTTCACCGTCACCGCGCTCTACGCCGCCCTGCACGCGGTGGAGCAGGCGGCCACGGCCGACGGGCCGACGGAGACCTTCCGTGCGGGCATCGCCGCAGCCGTCGCGCTCGGCGACGACACCGACACCATCGCCGCGATCGCCGGCTC
>NZ_JBQDLF010000069.1:0-14456 GCF_052095815.1 Brachybacterium sp.
ACCGACGCGCCCACCCCGCGTTCCGCATCTACCCCCTCAGCTGCGAAGAGCCAGTTTCTGTTCGGTGCCGGTCAGTCCGAGGGTCTTGCCGGTGGTGCCAATCTGGTCGGATTCTTGCCGGTAGATGATCCGCGACTCCGCATTGGCGAGAAGGCTGTTGGCGAGGGCGCGCATGGCGGAGCCGTGGTCTCCGACGTTGTCGAGGTCGGTGAGCTTGTGGAAGATCAGCAGGTTCGCGATCCCGTAGTGACGGGCGAGCCGCCAGTGCGCATCCATCCGCTTCAACAGCGCCGGGTGTGACATGAGTCGCCAGGCTTCGTCGTAGACGACCCAGCGTTGACCGCCGTTCGGGTCCAGCAGTGCGGATTCCATCCACGCCGACGAGCACGTCATCAGCACCGAGATGAGGGTGGAGTTTTCGACGACGCGGGACAGGTCGAGGGTGATCATCGGCAACGTCGGGTCAAACGTCACCGTGGATGGGCCATCGAAGAGGCCTTGGAGGTCGCCGGAGACGAGGCGTCGCAGGGCGTGGCCGACCATGCGGCCGTCCTCGGCCAGGCGGTCGTCGTCTGTGGGGTCGGAGGTGAGGATGCGGTCGACGACCATCGGCAGGATCGGCACATCGTTGCTGGCGACGACGGCTTGGAGTGCGACATCGATGACCGTGTGCTCCAACGGTGACAACGACCGTTCGAGGACGGTTTCGGCGAGGGCTCCGATCAGGTCGCGGCGGCGGGAGGCGACGGTGGAGGCCCACTCCGCGTCGGTGAGTCCTGCGGGTCGGTAGCCCTGGTCGAGCGGGTTCAAGCGGTTGCGTAACCCGTGGCCGAGGATGATCGCTTTCCCACCCACCGCTTCCGCGACGGCGGTGTGTTCGCCTTTGGGGTCGCCGGGGACGTAGACGCGGCGTCCGAACGGGATCGAGCGGGTGTACAGGCTCTTGGCGAGGGAGGATTTCCCGGAGCCGACGATGCCGGCGAGCACGAGGTTGGGGGCGGTGATGATGCCGCGCTGGTAGAGCACCCACGGGTCGTACACAAAGGATCCGCCGGAGTACATGTCCTGCCCCACGAACACGCCGTGGGAGCCGAGGCCTCCTTCGGCGAGAAACGGGTACGCACCCTGCAACGCGGCCGAGGTGTCCTGATGCGCAGGCACCCGAAACCCCCGATACGAACGCAACCCCGCAGGCCCCGGCTCGCCACTCCTGGGGAGGTAGTTCGTCGAGCGTGCCTCGGCGCGTTCTGCGGCGAGCTTCGCCTTCTCCGCCTGTCGCTGCTCGGCGTGCTCGCGGGTGATGACTTGGCGGGCGGCGCGCTCCCGGGTCTTGCGTTTCTTCCGGCCGGTGCCGTCTTCGACGAGGACGGTGGAGTAGAGCTTTTTCGGACTGGTGTGCTGTCCCATGAGCGGTGGCCTTTCTACGGGAATGCGCGGTGACACCCCTCAGGTACGCCCCACCCTCAGATGCCCCGGCACAGCGGCAACGCCGCCGCGACGAACGCCTGCGCCTGCTGCCCGACCAACCGCCTCGTCTCACACGAGGCCTGGATCGCGGCCTGTTCGATCGCGGACACGGCGGCTTCGAGCTCGTCCGCGGTGGTCGCGGAGACGGCGAGGAGGCCGGTGTAGCGCAGGACCCCGTGTCCGCTGGTGAGGTCGGCTTCTTGTTGGAGGACGTCTTGGTATTCGGCAGATTGTGTGGCGTCTTCGATCTGCCCGACCTTCTGCCGCTGAGCCGCATCAGAGATGTACTCGGTCTTCTTCTTCCGAATATCCCGCGCGGCCTGATCACTGCGGATCGGGTCACACAGCAAAGTGAACGCCCGCCGGATCCCTGAGCTAAGGAGCACGGGTGCGAGGAACCCTGGGTAGACGAGGGAGCGGGGCCACTCGCTGATCCACAACACCGCATGATGTGCACTGTCGGACCGCAACTGCTCCCAGGTCTCTTCCACTGCGACCGGGCCCGCTGTGGCGAGGTCGTGCCCGATCTGTCCGGACCGCTCTAGTGTCGCGGCGATCGCGGGGTCATACGCGGAACGAAGCATGACCGCGAGCTGCCCGGGCGTGTACCAGTCGGTGGGTTTGAGGTCTGCGGTGCGCAGCGCGGTCGTGAGGGTCTCCATCTCCTGCTTGAGGACCACCGCCGCACCGCGGAGGCTGCCGCCCGCGGTGCGGATCGCACGGGACGCTGCCCGCATATCCAGGGACAGGGAGATGGTGGAGATGTGGCGTTCGCCTGCGGGGCCTGCCCGGTCGATGAGTTCCCGGTAGGTCTTCGCGACCCAGGAGTCGTCGTCATTGCCCTGTTCGGCCCACCACTGCGCGAGCCCCGACCCAGAGTCCGGCACAGTACGTTCGAGGACTTGGAGGCGGGCGATCCTCGTGGACCGGCAGGCGGTGGACAGGACGCGGCCCCAGGCGTGGACGCGGCGTTCCTGTTCGCCGGGGTCGAGGAGGATGAACGAGGGATGTGTCACCTCCACCAGCGCCGTCAACGTCTGGGCGTGCGGGTCGTGCACCATGACCGCACCGGTGTCGGGGTCCTCGTACTGGCGAAGCGGTGCCGCATCCCCGGGCAGCGCGAGCGTTCCCGCAGGGCGGGGCTTGACGATCCGACGCCGGTATCCGATCTGGCGGAGGGCTTGACGGAGGATCCAGTGGAGGGTGATGGGGACCCATTCGACGAGCTTCCGGCCGCCGATCGGTACCCAGGCGAGGGCGGTGGCGGTGCCCCAGATCGGAGACGTGTACAGGGCGGTAGGGCCACCGGTGTAGAGGGAGGCGATGAACACGCAGACCGCGACGGAGAGGGCGATGACTTGTGGGAGGGAGAGGCCGAGGATGATCCCGCGCTTGGTGAGGCGGGAGAACTTCACTGCTGACAACTCGAACTCGGTGCGGGTGGACGCAGTGCTGGCCATGGGTGCTCCTGACGCGGCGGGGTGATCGGGGTCGCCGGTCAGGTACGGGCACCATGGCGGGCGGCGGCCCGTGAGCACCCCGGGGGTCAGGTCGCTGGCTGTCCCCCAGGGCGGATGCTCACGGCGCCGCCGCCCCGAATGACGACGGGTGTCACCTCCTCTCCGATATGCGGACCCTCGTTCCGGTCAGGTCTTCGGCGTCGGTTTCGGCGGAGGGGGTGCCTCGCCGTGGTTCGGCTTGGCAGGCGGCTTCTCCACGCCCGCAGCAGGTGGCTTCGATGGCGGACCACTCTGCGGTGGGATGCTCGGGTGCGCCGGTGGCGTCGACCGGTCCGGCGGCGGCGCGGTCTGTCCCTCTGAGGCGGCACCGGCGTGGCCGTCTGCCGCGCGACCGACCGCGTCACCGGCCTTGGGGCCGGCCTCCGCAGCGCCCTTGGCGATCTTCGCCCCGGCGACGGCCGCGATCCCTACCGGTCCAGCGGCCGCACCAGCCCCGGCACCGGCCGTCCCACTGCCACCGGCTGCTGCGCCACTGCCTCCGGCAGCGGCACCGCTGGTGCCTGCCGCCGCACCACCACCCGCGCTGCTCCCTGCGGCTCCGGCACCACCCCCACCGCCCGGCGGGGGCTTGGACCCACCACCCGGAGGGGGCGGCGGATTCCCGCCACCGCCACCGCCACCGCCGCTCTTGCTGTCGCCACCGCCACCGCCGTCGAGGATCTTCTGCGGCCCTCCGCCGTCGGGTTTCCCAGGCAGCGGCATGGGCCGGTTCATGGCCTGCTTGGACTCTTGCTCGGCGCTCATGACGTGGTACATGTCGAAGCCGACGAAGGAGATGAATTTGTAGACCATGTAGGGGGCGAACGCGGCGATGAACATCAGCACGATCCCCGCGATCGGATCCGCAATCGAAGACAGATCCATGTCGATCGGGGCGTTGACCTGGTTGATCGCCACCAGGAACACCACCACGATCACGAGCTTGGAGAAGATCAGGGCGAGGACGAAGGACGCCCACTTCCCGAACCACCCCTTCGTCGCATCCCACGACGCTCCCGACAACGCGATCGGTGCCATCACGACCGCCACCAGGATCAGAGCCTTCCGGATCAGCAGTGAGAACCAGACGATCGCTGCCGCGCAGATTGCCAAGAAACTGAGGAAGATGGTGATGATCGCCCCGGCACCGGGGGCGGTGAGGGTGATCGCAGTCAGCCCGGCCACGAGGACGCCGATCTTCCCGCCCATCTCTTCCAACGTTGTCCCGGTGGCTTGGATGATGCCGATCGAGAGCTGGTCGACGATCTCCAGCAGTGTCGCCGTGAGCGTGATGACCAGGAACGAGCCGAGCACGCTCTTGGCGAGGCCGAGGGCTGCGCGGGAGAGGGAGCCGGGGTCGCGGCGGATCAGGCCGGTGATGAGTTGGAGGCAGAAGAAGATCAGCATGACGAAGATCGCGATCCCGAAGATCACGTTGTACACGCCGATATACCCGGCCCCGGTGATGTCGACCAGGGTGGTCGAGTCGAACAGTGCCCACACGCCCTGGAACAGCCAGGACGCGGCGGCACCAATCGCGGACGCGAGCCAGTCGAACGGTGCGCTGATCAGAGTCGCCGCACCCTCGCCGACCGTGTCGCAGACGTTGCTGATGATGGGGACGTCACAGATACCAGCCACAACACCCCTCCCTTCCGTAGGTAGAGGTGATCGTTAGGAGACGGTCTGGCCGACGTTCCAGAAGAAGTTGATCAGCGTCACGCTCGCGCCGGTGATGATCGCCGCCCCGCAGGAGATCAGCACCCCGACCTTCCCCCGCGAAGCTAAATGCGGGTTCGAGGAGTTGGAGCCGAACCCCCAGACGACGGCGGAGACGATCAGGGCCAGGACGGACAGGATCAGCCCGATAGTCATCACTGCGCCGACAATGGTGCGCAGCGCGCTGATGCCGGGGAGCCCGGAGTCGTTGGGTATGACGTCGATCTCCGCCGGGAGAACACCAGTCATGGTGGTGAGGGTGTCGAGGACGGCAAGCATGAGGGCTCCTTCACAAGCGATCGCCCCGTACCCGGTCGTGCGGGGTCACCTGGACAGGTGCGTTGCCGGGACATCCCCCTCACCTGGTGTTCTCTGTGTGCGATTCGGCTCGCTTTCCGATGCCGCGTCGGGCTGGCCGTTCTTCACCCGAGCGCACGGTGCGCACCGGTGAAAAGGAGAGGTCATGTCCATGTCTATGTTCGGCAAGCGGTCAGAGTGGTTGACGGAGCCTTGCCCGCAGTGGTGCGATCGCGACCACCTCGCCCAGCATCTGGTCGACAGCAGACGGCACCACAGCGACTACCGCCTTGTCCCCGTGATCCAACGACTGGCGAGAACGTCGGGATGCGGCAGGCTGCTGACCGACGATGTCGAAGCCGATGAGCTCAACATCGTCGCCTTCCGAGACGTCAACGCCCAGGAGACGTGGGTCGCGATCGCCAACGACAGACAAGGCCTCCAGTTGACCCTGGAAAGCACCACACGATTGCACACAGTCCTGGGGAGCTTCCTCGGCCAGCTCACCGCAGGCGACAACCACGACCAACCCGCCTGAACCGGCACACCTCTGGCTCCCGCAAGCGGTGGTGGGTGCGGGAGTCAGAGGGTGTCGCCGAGACCCAACAAGAAGTTCATCCACGTCACCCCAGCACCGGCAAGGACCGCGGCTCCGAGGGCGACGAACACCCCGACCTTGCCTTTCGCGGACGTCTGCGGGTTCCCGCCCGAGGACGACACTGCCCACACGATCCCGGAGACGACGAGCATGAGCACCGCGACAACCAGCACAATCGTCAGCAGCGCGCCCACGATCTCGATGAGCGTGGAGCGGCCTCCGACACCACTCAGGTCGGGGTAGACGTTCTCGGCCGGCAGCAGCGCAGTAGTCAGGGCGGTGGTAGGCATGCGGTTCTCCTCAAGACAAGGGGCGGGCAGGCACCCATCAGGTGCGCCACCCACCCCGCCCGGCCTCCCTCAGCTCGGGTCAGGTGATGCAGCCCGGCCCGCCCCCGACCGGCGCGTCGATGCCTTCCACGCCGTGCTCGGCGAGCCACGGCTCCGGATCGACCGGGGGCTGGTCTACGCCGCCGGGGTGGACTTGGAAGTGCAGGTGCGGGCCGGTGGAGTGGCCGCTACTACCGACGTCGCCGATGTGCTGGCCTGCAATGACCCGGTCGCCAGCGGTGACGTGGATGCCGTGCGCCCACATGTGGATGTACTTCGTCGCGGTCTTCTCCCCGTCGATGGTGTGCTCGAGGGTGATCTGCCCGGAGAACCCGTCGACCATGCCCGCATAGACGACAACGCCGTCAGCGAGGGCGAAGATGGGGGTGCCGTCGGGGGCGGCCCAATCGGTTCCGGCATGGAAACTCGGCACCCCGGTGATCGGGTGGACCCGCGGCCCGAACGACGACGTATGCACATAGCTGCCCTCCGGCAGCGGAAACACCAACCTGCCCGTCTCCGGGATGTTCGTATCCCCAGGCACCCCGTTCCCACCGCTGCTGCTGCTGCTGGTGAGGGTGTCGAGGATCGTCACGGCGACGGGCTCGTAGTTCTGGTACCGGTCCGGGTACGCGGAGACTTCGACGGCTTGGGCGGCTTCGCCTTTGTCCATCTGCTGCCAGCCGGGGATGTCGAGCAGTCCGCGGGGTGAGGGGTGGTTGGGGCCGTCGGGTCCGCCGTAGAACGCTCGCGCCTGGTAGGTGGTATCCATGAGTTCGGCGACGGTGCCCCACCCGGCTTGCGGTCGCATCTGGAACAGGCCGAGAGAGTCGTGGTCACTGCCGTTGCCGTCGTTCGGGTAGTCGCCGCTCTCGGGGTAGGTGCCGGTGTTGGCGAGTTGGCGGAGCGTGGATTCGGTGAGCGCCGCCATCAACGCGATCAGGATTCCGTCCCGCCCGACACCGGGAATGCCCGAGCCGGTGGTGATGATGGTTCCGGCATGAGTGAGTTGCTGCTTGTTGAGGGTGAAGGTGTATCCGTCCTTCATGGTGACCTCGAGTTCGTCGGGGATCGGGCCGAGGATCACGCCGCTGGCGATGCAGTTGCCCTGGTTGAGGACGGCCGGGTTCACCAGCACCCCGATGCTGACCAGCCCGAGCATCGGGGCCAGCAGCAGGAAGGTGGCTACGGCGGCAAGGAACTTCTTCATCACAATCCCCGTCAGTCAGCGGAGGGGGTTGTCGAGTTCGGACAGGCGCAGCAGATGGCACCGGTCGAACACCGGCTCACAGGACACGAACACGGTGAACGCCACCGCATGCTCGCTGGTGACGGGGTCGTCGTACCAGACACCGTCCCGGTGCCTGATGCCCTCGACCGTGTACGCCACCGTCCCCTCGGTGATCTGCCCGCCCGAGGCGGCGACGGCTTCCTCCCACTGCGCGGGGATGAACACCTGGTCGATGGTGATGCTCTGGCGGGTGCGGTACTCGGCCAGATCCCGCCACGTCGACGCCGACGGGAAATACCCGTCAAGGTCGGAGATCAGTCCCGGGGTCTCGGTGCCGGACGGGTCGGCGTCCTCGATCAACACCGCACGGTGGTCCGCCGGAGTCAGCAGCGTGAAGGTGTCCCAGGTGAACAGCGTCTCCGCGACCGCACGCACGTAGGCTTCGGAGTTGTTCGTGCGGGGCAGGGCTGGCAGCTCAGTCTGTTCTGGCTGTCCGTTCGGGTCGGTGGGGTCGACCGGTGCCGTGGACGCGGGTGCGCGGTCCCCGGGATCATCGGTGTTGCCTCGGGCCCCGGTGATGAGGCCGTAGATGCCGATCCCGGCGAGCACCGCGATGACGAGGCCGGTCGCGGTGAGGGTGATGATCAGACGGCGACGACGACGCTGACCGTCGGGGCGAGGAGAGGACATGAGGCGGGGCCTTTCAACAAGAGGGCGGGCGGGGTCACCCGATAGGTGCGCCTCCCGCCCGCTGGCCGTTCCGCTCTCAGCGCGTGAGGCCTCTGCCGTCGCTGGTGTGTCCGCGTGATGCTGGGGGTTCGGGGTCGAGGGCTGCTTCCCGTCCCGCGAGTGCTTCAGCCAGGTCCTCAGATCGTGTCGGTGCGGCCTCAGGCTGCCAGGCGATCCGCCCGTTCTCACTGTGGGCTTTCATCACGAGCTGGACCACTTGCCCTGTGGAGGCTGCGGCGATCGTCAACCAGCCTCCGGCCTTGACCGCGTGCTCGCGACCCGCAGCCCGGTCACCGTCGTCAGTGGCGGCGAGTGAGACGTGCCGCTGATGCCAGGCCGCGAACTGCTGCAGCCCCTGCTGGACCCGGGACAGCGCCAGGTGCAGTGACCCGAGTACGTCATAGGTGTCTTCCGGGGTCTCGATCTGCCGAGTCGCATACGCCAGCCCCCGTGCGGCTTCCGCCAGTTCATCCGCGTCCCGGGACGAGTCCTCAAACGTCGGCCTCAGCGTTGTCCTCGCTTGCGATTCGGGCGGTGCGGGCTTGGTCGAGGAATGCTGCGGCTTCGGTGATGTAGGTGTCGACGAGCTCCCACTGCTCGGCGTCGGCATACCGCCCGAAGTCGGCGGGATCGTAGCGGTCCCACCAGCCGTGCTCCCGGCGCAGCAGGTCGACGATTTTGCGGATGGCGTGTCTCTGCCGCAGCAACGGGTCCGCGTCCGTCCACCCCTCCCGCGGGGCGAGCGCGGCGGCATCCTTCCGCAACTGCCCCACCCGGCCCAGCGCCCGGGTCGCTGCTGCCATCGCATCTTTAGGATGCTCCTGCGCCTTCACCAGTTCGAGCTCCGCCGCAGCCGCCTCCCGGACCGCATCGGGCTCGTCCAGGTCGACCGCCCACCGGTCCAGGGTGTTGAGTACTTGGAGGAGCTTCACTCGCAGATAGCGGCCGTTGACCTTCCCATCGCCGTTGAGCTCGAGGAGGGCTTCGGCGGCGGCCTGCCGCACCTCGGGATGCTCACCGTCGGATGCGGCGATCTGTTTGAGCTCCACGACCTGGTCGAGCATCGAGTGCGAGTCCCTGCCGGTGACGGCTTTCGCTGCTTGGATGCGCGTCTTCCCACCAGCCGCGCCGCCCGTCGGTTGCGGTGGTGTTGAATCAACACCACCGTGTTCACTCCCGCGAACACCCCGCTCCTCCCCGCCTTCACCGTCCTCGGCGGCGGAGGTGCGGGCGAGGGAACCGAACTGCGTGCTCTCCTGCTTGCGGGCGTTCTCTTCGGTGTAGAGCTGCTTGAGCTCCTCATAGAGCGCCGCCTGTTCGATCGGGGTGAGCATCTTATGAAGGGTGTTCTCGTCCTGGATCGCCAGGACGGTGGACAGCTTGTCGGAGACACCCTGCACGACCCACACCGGGACCGTGCGGTGCCCGAGGACGCGCATGACGGCGAGGCGACGGTTACCGGAGATGAGGACGTTGCCGGTGGTGATCACGATCGGCGACAGCAACCCGAACCGACGGATCGACTCCGTCAACTCCTCCAGATCCCCAAGGTCACGCCGGTAAGAGTGACCATCGATGATCTGATCCGTCGCATGCTCCAACACCAAATGCCCCCGACTCACGACACGCCCCCGTTCTCCTCTTGCCCGTCAGGTACGGAAGCCATCCGGCGAGAGGTCTCGACGAGGGTCTCGTCGCGGAGAAGGTCAGCGACATCGTCACCGAGCAGGACCCGCGCGAACAGCCCGTACTCCCCGCTCTTACGCCGCCTGGTCTTCGTCCCGACAACCAGGCGCACCAGGTCTGCCCATTCGGTGGCGGTGTATCCGAGGCGGATCGCGATGTGCCGCTCATGGGAGACGATCTCCAACGCCGAGGTCCCGGAGGACAGGCCGGTGATGCGGTGGGCGATGTAGTCCACGGCCCGCTCGACCGGGCGTGCAGGCCAGTCGGTCAGGACGAGGAACACACAGGTAGCGCGGATCACCCGATCCACCGACCTGTCCACCCCTTCGCCGTCGTCTCGGGCGTAGAAGGAGTGGGCATGGGGGTGGACGTCGTAGAAGAACTCCTCGTAATGCCCAGCCCGCATCGGCTCCTCCGCCGGACGCTTCGACGGCCGCCGCGCCTTGTCCTGCGACGTCATGTTCCGGTCGGCGTTGACCTCGGCCGCGATGCCGAGCGCGACCGCACGAGTGATCACCGCCCACGGATCATCCGCACGCAACGTCGTGGGTTGCCGCATCGCGAGGAACGCCTCATACGCCGCATCATCGGGATCACGCCGCCAAGCCTTCGCGATCGGCGCATACTTCCGCGTCGCGTAGACCATGAGCTCAGCAGCGACCGGGCTGGTGGCCCACGCGTTGTGCTCGTTCAGCTCCATGAGCAGCCCGCGCAGCCCCTCGCTCGTGGTGAAATCTGGCGGTAGTGACGCGGTCGGCGCGGGGGTGGGTGTGTGGTGGTTCATAGCGACTCCTGAAAGAGATGAGATCCGTCGGTAGAGAGGTGCGACCCCCACCCGGATGAACCCCGACTTGGGCTCACCGACCACCGCCCACTGCGCAGGCAAACGGGCCGTGCGGAGGCGTGACGGAACCAGCAGACCTGCCCGGTGGGTGCGAGTCTGTGCGGTGCCGCCGGGTGCGACAGCGAGCAACCGGGCGGCGGATGAGTAGTTAGGGGGTGTGGGTGTCGTGCGGCACTCGGGTGGTGCCGGGACAGGCAGCGGTCACCGGCTCACCCCCGTCCTCCCGACCACACGCCCCGAGGCGCTCGTCGGACCGTTCAGATCTGGGTCCAGTTGCTCCTGCCTGCGGGCCAGGCGTTCCTGCAACTGCGCGCGGCCTTCACGGACCCCGTCGAGGACCGCGTCACGCAAGCGAAGATTCAGCTCTGCACCGCGGTCCAGGACGGCACCGCCCGCTCGGGCAGCGAGATCGGTGGGTCGTACCCACTGCACGCCCGGGCGCTTTGCGACCGGATCCGTGCCATCTCGCGTGAGGGTGGGATCGCCGTGGGTGGCGAACTCCGACGCCCGCGCCTCCTCAGCCGCCCCGCGCGTCGACGGTGTGGAGGGCGTGTCAGTGTGCTCGCCCGTGCCCGTCTGCTGATCGTGATCCGTGACGCGCGGCGGGTCCAGGTGCTGGTGGCCTGGGGTGGTGGGGTCAGTCATGTGGATCTCCGTCCTGTTGACGGCCAGGTGCGTTCAGCCACCGGCCGACGGTGGTGGGATGCACCCCGAGCTGGGCCGCGATCTGCCGCTTCGACACGCCCTCCGCATTGAGGGCGAGCGCCCGAGCATGGGCATCTCGCTGTCGCTCGCCTCTTCCGCGAGCTGCCACCGGCCGTGCCCCGGTCCTCGTCTCCGGTCGCGCCGCGACTGTCGTGTCCGGCGGCTCGAGTCTCACGCCCTGCTCGGAACGGTCCAGGTCGCCGGAGGTCGCGATCGTCGTGATCTCCGCAGGGACCCGCGGACGAGCCCTCGGTTCTCGACTAGCTGGAGCGGGTGCGGTGTTGCGGGTGAGTTCGACGGTGAGATGCGTCATCGCCAGCAGCACCAGCGGCGGCACGGAGGCGACCAGTGCCGCGACCAGGGCGGGCACGCGGGTGTCGGCCGCGACGACCGCGTACGTGATGTTCGCTGCCACCGACATTCCGGCGCCGGCGCCCAGCAGCAGCCACGCGAACCGCCGCGCAGGACGGGCAGAATCCCGCAAGGCGACGACACTGATCGTGGCTTCCAAGATGACACCGTCGACGATCAGCGGCCATATCCACGCCTGTGCTGCGGGGAGCCCGGAAAGGACCGCGAGGTCGCGGAGAGTCGTAAACGACAGCCAGAACGCGCCAAGAGCGAGCAAGATCGTCCCCGTCACCGCAAGCACGACGACCAGGCGCGACACCCCACCCCGCTGCATGCCACTGGGCAACAGGCCGTCGGGTGCTTGTTCGCCCGGGCTCAGGTCAGGATCGCGAGGGACGCGGACCGTGCTCGCCGGGCGGGTCATAGTTACCTCCCGATCCCGGACAAGGAACGGGCACCCTGCGAAACGGGGTCATCGGGCTCGACAGCGATTCGGGCGGCGCGGTGTGCGGAGCGGATCGTCGCTGCGATCTCCCGCGACTCCAGTCCGGCAGCGGTCGCCGCGGGCTCGAGCACCCCGAAGGTGTCGGGTTCGGGCAGGCCGGCCTCAGCGAGACGGCACGCGGCCCAGAACAATCCCGCGTTCCGATTCCCTTCCGCAAGCCCGGCGACCCAGTCCGCGAGTCGCTCCACCGATGTCTCCCGGCGGGCTATCGGACCTGTGGCCGGGCGCGGTCCTGGGGTCGGAGTGAGAAGGTCCCGAACCCCGTCCGCATCAACGGGCCGAGGAACGCGTCCGCGGGCAATGATCTCGTAGCGGCGGTCCCCGTGGTCGGTGGTAACAGTGGAGGGCGGGGCAATGATGTAGCCGCCAGTACCGCGGAAGTCCACATGCGCCCGCCCCCGCGACCACGACCGCGGCTGCCGATCCGGATCGGACGGGTAATACAGATGCAGGCCACCCGACGGGGACCTGACCGCTTGCTCCCATCCGCCAATCAGCCCCTCCCGCTGCAGGACACGGAGGATCGGATAACCGGTGCCGGTGGCGTGCACATCCACATCCAGAACATCCACCACCGTCCCGGTGGGGATGCCGATATTCGCGGTCGGGTACCGTTGCCACCACGCGTCGATCTGCGCAGGGTCGGTGGAGGCGTCCTGGAAACCATGCGCGGTCAGTGGATGCTTCTGACCAGGTGCACAGGGGAACACCGGGATGCCCGCGGCGGCGTAGACGGCGGCCGCTGCCCCGAGTGCGCCGGGAAGGCGGGCGGGCATCGACCATGTGGTGGCGTCGGCGAACGACATGTGCACCTCCTTCGGGACACAGCACGGGCTGGGGGCTCGTGCGCGGTGTCACCGGGAAGGTGCGGCAGCAGCCATGCTGCCTGCAGAATCTCCGCTCATGAGCATTCCCTCTTTGAACCTCAACCCCTACCCGAACCTCAGCGCTTACCGCGAGTGTTCCCGGGCAAGATGCGCCGTTTCGTCAAGAACCTGCGCCAAATCGTCAAACACACCCACCCCCGCCTCCGCCGTTCAGCGTCGCCCTTCTGCTATAGGCTCCGACCCGGACCACGGCCCGGCGTCGGTGGTTCTGGCCCGTCCGGGTCGGTGTCCAGGTGCTGTTCCCGTTCGGCGAGCAGCTCGCTCAGCAGCGCCCCACGTTCAAGGGACGTCAGCGCCTGCGCGGGCGGGCGAATGTCCCCCGGAGCGGCACCAGTGCGGCCGGTGGCGAGAACCGCGGTATTGATCCGATCGAGGACCATCGCCGGGTCGTGCTGTTCGGTGTCCTGCTCCAGGATGCGGGCGATCTTGTTCACCACGGCACTGTCATGCTCGGCGGGTGGGAACGCTGCTGAGGCCGTCACCTCATCGCCGACCGGGACCCGGCCCACGACGAGACGGAACTGGCCCTCGCCATCGATGCCGGTGGCGTCGTAGACGCCAGGGATGATCCACGAATGCGCCTCCGAGGCAGGCCCCTCATAGATCGGCATACCGACAGGGTCATCCGGGTCAGGGACGGTCACATCGGGGTCGGCGGCGAACAACATCGCCGACAGTTCCTCCCGCTGCGCCCGGTCCAGCAACGCCTTGCCATCCCCGGCCTTCTCCCGCTCCACGAGCACCCGCAGGGTCTGCAGGGCGATCAGATCCGAAGGCACCCACTCACGGTGGAACCTTTCGGGAAGGAACATCGTCCGTGGTCCGCCCTCCGCGACCAATTGTTGCAGGGCGTGCTCGCGGCGCAGGGCAGCATCCGTGAAATCAGCTCGCCACTGGCCGTGGTCGGACCGGAACCGCAGATCCTCATACTCGCCCTCGAACGACGGAGCGACCGTGACGAGATAGTCATCCTTCACCGGCTCCACGGGAAGCTGCTCCCGCTCCAGCAGATCCACCAGGCCGTCGCGGACCTGTTCGGTCCGCTCCAACCTTTCCAACGTGTCCGGGAGACGGGAGGCCTGCACCGCAAGCGACAAACACTCGTCACGCCATTGCTCATGCGCTCCCTCAACCCCATCGAAGTCAGAGGTGCCGTCTGGGAATCGGAAGTCGCTGGCGACCGGTTCAGGTGGGAACATCTCCGCCACGATCTCCGGGATCCCCGTCCCCTCGAACGGCTCCCACCCCAGCGACGGCGCCACCGATGCAGACGCTGAACGGCTGGGAGCGGGTGCGGGAGCCCAGGAGCGGATGTGCGGGACGTCATCGCCGAAGTCCTCCCCGAACACTCGGTCGCCGTCAGGGCGGAGCTGGCCTGGAGGACCAGCGAGATCCTCGATCAGCACCTCGCCAACCATGTGGTCGGCCTCAGCCTGGGAGCGGGCGAGGACATCGAACTCAACCACCACCCGATGTGGGCGGGGCGGCTCAGGCGAATACCCCAACGGCGGGATCGTGGTGTCGGACATGATCAAAAACTCCATTCACAGTCGGATAGGGGCTCTTCCCGGTTCGTGGTGATGGGGAGCGTCGCGTCGTTGACGTAGAA
>NZ_JBQDLF010000070.1:0-13445 GCF_052095815.1 Brachybacterium sp.
CGGGGCGCTCGGCGACCTCGGGGTCGAGGTTGTTCATGAGCATCCGCAGCGGGGCTTCGGTCTGCCAGGACTTCGCGCTGAGGGTCGTGCCGCGGGCGGCACGGACGGGGCGGGCTCCGGGGAGGGTCATCGTTGGCTCCTGGGGTCGAGGGCTGCTCGGGGGTTCCGCGCTGCGGGGTGTTCGGTACAGGACACCACCGCCGACGGGAGGGGTCGAGGGCCTTCGCGCCGCTTGTGTCCGGCATGCCGGACAAGTGACCGACAGGGCGCCGCGCTCTGGCTGGCCTTGCCGGTCTCGCGATCGCGGTGCTCGTGACGGGGTGCGCTGGGCAGCCGCCAGGAGGGTCAACGACGTTCGAGATCCCCACTTTCACGTGGGAAGAAGGTGACGGCGGCGATGCTGCCGTCGTGAGCGGCGACTTTGTCATCGACGACGAAGGCTGCACCTTCTTGGGCGCGGCCATAACTGTGGGCGTCCTCTTCCCCACCGCAATCGGAGTCACCCGAGAAGACGGCACTCGCTACGTCGTTCATGATCGCACCGGCGAAGTCTTCGCGGCCGAGGGCGACACCGTCATGTATAGCGGTAGCTACTCCACGACGGTGAGCGCCTGGAATGATGCCTGCAGCTCGACACCCACCGAGGTCGCGACGGTTCACGATGCCCCTAAGAGTGGCCCGCTCGACCGTCCTTGAACTGCCTGGCAGCCCACATGCGGGCCTCTGCGGCTCCACGGCCTCGAAGCCGCTGGCGGCGTCATCGCCTTCAGCGCTCGGGACGGCTATACACCAACGACCGAGCGCCGCCCGCCGAGCCTGCGGGTGATCTCCTCGGCCGCTGCGCGCACCGCGGCCGTGCACCGATCACGCACCTCCACGGGGGTCCGTGACTCCTCGAAGGTGATCGCCACCGCGGCGGCGGGCCAGCCGGCATGGTCGTGCACGACCGCCGCCACTGAGGCGAGCTCCTCGGTGACCTCCCCGGTCTCGTGGGCGACCCCATCGGCCCGCACCCGGGTGAGGAGCTCGCGCAGGTCCTTGGGGCTCTCCGGTCCCGGCACCGTGGTGCGGGAGGTGAAGTCGTCCCGCGTGCCGAACAGGGCGCGCAGCTGGGCGGGCGGGAGCTCGGCGAGGATCGCGCGGCCGCTCGCGGTGAGGTGGGCGGAGATCCGCACACCGACGTCGGTGACCAGGCTGGGTCGGCTCCGGGCCCGCTCCTCGATCACGTAGAGCACGTCGCGGCCGTGCAGCACCGCGAGGTGGCCCGACTCGCCGACCTCGTCGACCATTGCCTCGATCACGCGGCGGCCGATCCTCGCCAGCGGCTCCTGGCGCAGGTAGGCACCGGAGAGCACCTGCGCGGCGGGCCCCAGCCCGTACAGCCGCTCCTGCTCCAGATGCATCACGTAGCCATGCTCCACGAGGGTGGTCAGCAGGTCGTAGGTGCGCGAGCGGGGCAGGGCGAGCTGCGCGGCGAGCTGCGCGGCCGGGACCGGGGAACTGCGGGAGGCGAGGAAGGTCAGCAGACGCAGCGTCGCGTCGGCCGCTGGGACTTTCGGTGGTGCCATGATCCGCAAGGATGCCACTCCCTGGGCTCCTCCGGGCTCAGTCCGCCA
The DNA here is from genome assembly GCF_052095815.1 of Brachybacterium sp. Classification (NCBI taxonomy): domain Bacteria; kingdom Bacillati; phylum Actinomycetota; class Actinomycetes; order Micrococcales; family Dermabacteraceae; genus Brachybacterium; species Brachybacterium sp. Next base: position 1,617 of record NZ_JBQDLF010000070.1, read on the forward strand.
CGGAACCTCCCGTCGCGGCGCGCTGCGAGGCGCGCTCCTCCGTGACGAGCTCCCAGGTGCGCACCAGGCGCGGGAGCGTGAGCATCACCAGGCCGCCGGCCATGTTCAGCGGGATCACCCAGGCGAACCAGATCAGCCACTCGAGGTAGGTGGCCTCGGCGCCTGCGTGCATCGCCCCGAAGATCACCGCCGAGCTCAGCGCCCCGTGGAGCATGCCCAGTCCCACCACCAGCAGCCCCGAGATGAGTGAGTTCGCGAGTGTCGCAATACCCGCGCTCGAGCCCTGGTTCATGCGGGCGACCAAGGTGATCGTGAATCCGGCGAGCACTGCGAGGGCGGCCGTCTCCAGGGTCAGACCCTTCTCCATGTAGCTCGTGCTCGCCTCGATCAGCTCATCGTCGAACCGAGGAAAAGCTGCCACCACGACCCAGGTGAACGCCCAGCCCCCGGCGAGGTTGGTGATCAGGGTCGTCACCCACAGCCGCAGCAGCTGCCACCAGGTCCCGTGCCCGGCAGCGATGGCATTGATCGGGACCAGGAAGTCCTCGGTGAACAGCTCCGAGTGCGCGAGCCGCAGTGCATAGAGGCCGATGCCGAAGGCGAGGCCGCCCAGCAGCTTCGACCCCGTCGCATCCAGCACTGCGAGCATCGCCAGCAGCCCCAGGCCCACATCGATCCCGCCGAACAGCCCGGTGATCACCAACGCCCGCCAGGTGCGGTTCAGGCGGTTCGCACCCTCCGTGACCGTGTTCTCGAACTCCTCGGCCAGGGCGTCCTCGACGGGCTCGTCGCTGCTGCCGAGCCGCCGTCGTTCCTGCGCCGCGCCGTGCCGCTCTCGCTGGGTCATCGTCTCTCCCTCGATCAGATCGGCAAGGATCGTGCTGGTGGTGCACCGGGATGCGCAGGACTGTCGGTCGGCGATGTCCGGTGGGCCGGACCCAGTCTCGTGCTCTGGCAGGTCGTTCACCCAGGCCGGGTGCCATGATGGGCGAACCTACTCCCTGGTGCGCAGACGAGGAGCCCCGATGACGAACTCTCCCGACGCTGACAGCGCCTGGTCCGGCCGGAATGACGGCAACGGCCCCCAGCACGCCCGCTGGCACCAGGTGGTCCGCAGCGTCGCCGGTCCCGGAGCGGCGGATCCCGCCTCCGCTCACATCGCGCTGCTCGGCTTCCGCTCCGACGAGGGGGTGCGCCGCAACCGCGGCCGAGTCGGAGCGGCCGACGGGCCTGCCGCGCTGCGCCGCGCCCTGTCACCGCTGGCCCTGCACGGGCCCCTCGCCCGCGGCGAGATGGGCCTGCACGACCTCGGCGATGCCGAGACGATCGGCGAGGACCTCGAGGGTGGGCAGGCCGCGGCCGCGGCCCTCACCGCGCAGGGCTTGGACCGTCCCGGCTCCCGGCTGACGGTGGTGCTCGGGGGCGGGCACGAGACGGCCTGGTCCTCGTACAACGGTCTGGTCAGCTCTGAGATCGGGCCCAGCGCGGGACAGCGCTGGGGAGTGCTGAACCTCGATGCCCACTTCGACCTGCGCGAGGAGCCTCGCCCCACCTCCGGCACCCCCTTCGCGCAGATGGCGGCGGCCGAGCAGGCTGCCGGCCGTGAGCTGGCCTACGCGGTGCTCGGGATCGCCGAGCCGTCCAACACGGGAGCGCTGTTCGCCAGGGCCGAGCAGCTCGGCGTGCAGTGGTGGACCGATGAGCAGTGCCTCGCTGCGGGAGCCGAGGGGATCGCGCGCTTCGTCGAGGGGTTCGCCGCTGACCTGGACGTGCTCTACCTGACCATCGACCTGGACGTGCTGCCCGCGGCCGTGGCCCCGGGGGTCTCGGCGCCGGCTGCCTACGGGGTGCCGTTGCCGCTGATCGCTGCGGCCGTGCGCGCCGCCGCCAGCAGCGGGAAGCTCGCCCTGCTCGACGTGGTGGAGCTGAACCCCTCCCTGGACATCGACGGGCGCACCGCCCGCGCCGCAGCTCGACTGATCAACGACGCGGTGCGCACCGTCGCCGCTCCCACCACCGGCCCCGGCCCCGGCACCGGCACCGGCTCCGGCCCTGGCACCGGCACCGGCACCACCCCCGGTTCCGGCACCGGCCCCGGCTCCGGCCCTGCCGTCGAGTACTGGCGCTAGAGAGCACGCTCTGGTCATATATCCGGAGCGTGCTCTCTGTCGCCCGTACTCGACATGCCAGCTGGGCCACGAGGCGGATCAGGTCAGGCGAGACTGAATGCGGCGGGGCTGGGTGAGGTGGGGGCGGGTCAGGCCGGAGCCAGGCGGGGCTGAGTGCGGCGGGGGCCGGGACGCGGATCAGGCGGAGCCCGGGGCGGTTGGCTGCCAGTGCGGTTCGATCAGCTGGAACAGGCGACAGTCCGCCCAGTCACCGCCGAGCCGGAGATAGTCCTTCGCCAGGCCGTACTCGGTGAAGCCGCAGTACTCGAGCACGCGCACCGAGGCCTCGTTGCCGACCTTCACCTCGGCCTGGAGCCGGTGCAGGCCCAGGCCGCCGAAGGCCACGGCGATCGCGCTCTGCACCGCGTGGGTGGCGACGCCGCGGCCGGTGACGTCCGTGTCGACCCAGTAGCCGAGCGAGGCCGACTCGAAGGCCCCGCGGATGATGGTCGAGAGGTTGAGGCGGCCCACGATCCTCGTCGCCCCCTTGTCCTCGAGCCGGATGGTGAACGGGAGACCGCCGCCTGCCTCCCGGTCGGCCACGGCGTGGGCGATCGCCGTGCGCTGCCCGGCCTCGGTGAACCATCCCTCCGCCCGGGCCGGAGCACCGGCCATCAGCTGCTCGCGATTGCGGGTCTCGAGTTCCGCGAGCACCGGGGCGTCCTCCACGGCGAGCAGGGTCAGCGTGACCTGATGAGGGAAGACGGGCGGTCGCTGCGCGGGTGAGCGCGGGTGCGGCGCGGGGGTGGCGGACGCTGAGGCGTCCGGCGCTGAGGTGGCGGACGTTGAGCTGTCGGGCGCGGAGCTGTCGGGCATGCGCCCAGTATCCGCCTCGACAGCTGGGCCTCGCGCGCTTCCCCGCCGGCCCGGCTCAGCCCAGCTCAGACTTGCTCAGCCCAGCAGCAGGGTCTGCACGAGGGTCACTGCGGCCACGCCGCCGAGCAGCACCGAGAACAGCAGCGTGAGCGTGGAGGGGCGGGCCTTCGCCGAGAGCGGGCCACCGAGGATCCCTCCCACCGCGGAGCCGGCGGCGAAGATCAGGGTGATCGTCCAATCGATCTGGACGTCCGTGCCGAGCCTGGCCAGCAGGCTCGTCGCTGTCGCGATGATCATCACCAGCAGGCTGGTCCCGGAGGCGTGGCGCATCGCCAGGCCCAGCGCGATGACCAGCATCGGCACCACGATGAACCCGCCGCCCACGCCGAAGAAGCCGGTCAGGAAGCCGGTGAGGGTCGCGGCGGCGATCACCACCAGCGTCCGGGGCGCAGGGGCCGGGGCGGGCAGCAGTGGCAGTTCGGGCTCGCCGTGGTGGTGATGGATGCCGTCCGCGGTCTCGACGGTGTCCGGGCCGGGCTGGTCCAGCACAGGATCGTCGTGGACCGCCACCGGCTGGTCGGTCTCCTGCGCACCGGGTGAGCCGTGCGCAGCGGCCTCATCACGCTCGGCCCGGCGGGTGCGCAGCGCGCGCCGCAGCATCGCGATCGCGACGCCCACCAGCATCACCCCGAACAGGGTGAGCAGCACCTGTGCAGGCACCAGCGCGGACAGCCGGGAGCCGACGACCGCACCCACCACCGAGACCCCCGCGAACACCAGCCCGTTCTTCCATTCCACGTTCCCGTGCCGGGCATGGTGCGGGAGGCTGAAGAGCGCGGTGATCAGCACGATGATCAGGCTCGATGCGGTCGCGGCATGGGCCGGCATGCCCAGCAGGAAGACCAGCACCGGCACTGCGAGGATGCCGCCACCGGCACCGAGCGCCCCCACCACGATCCCCACGCCGACGCCCACGACGATGGCGAGCAGGGCGAGTTCCATGGGCGGTGTCCTTGCAGGAGACGGAGCGGCGGGCCGACGGGCCCGGACGGCGAAGCCCCCGGCGGCCAGGCAGCCGGGCCAGGCGGGCCCTCCCGGGCCCTCGGGGGTGCCTGACCATGCTAAACCGCGCGCATCTCCGGTGAGACTCCTCCGCCGCCGGTAGGATCAGAGCACCGACCACGAGGAGCCCCGATGGTCCCCCACCAGGGAGAACCACCCTCCACACCGCTGGATCCCGCCTCCGCCGCGATGGGCGAGCTGCTGGCGGAGGTCTGGCGCGAGGGCACACTGGTGCTGCCCCTGCGAGAGGACGCCTCCCCCGTGCGGCTGCCCGGGCTGCACAAGTCGGTGCTGCCGGCGTCGCTGTCGGGGCAGGCCCGGGTCACGCTCGCGGGCGTCGGCGAGCGCTTCGCCGCCTGGCGGGTCATCCCGCAGCAGAACGCACCGGTGATCGTGAGGATTCCGCACGTCACCTCCGCGGAGCTGCATCAGGATCTGGCCTATGAGATCGCGGCGCTGACCCTGCTGCCCGCTGAGGTGGGCCCGGAACCCATCGCCGTCCACGATGATCCCGCGACCAGCCCGATCGGCCATCCGTATGTGGTGACCTCCGAGATCCCGGGGATCGCCGCCTCGCCGACGACCTGGACCGGCGCGCATCTGCAGGCTCATGCCGCGCATCTCGCGCAGCTTCATGCCGTGCCCGCCCCGGGCCGCGGGCCGGTGTCGCTGGGGGCGGACCCCTGGGCGGCGGTGACCCCGGGGCCGCAGCCGCTGCTGCCCGAGGTCGAGGCGGAGTTCGAGTCCTGGCAGCAGTCCCATGGCGCAGCGATCCAGGAGCACGTGCTCGGCCCCCTGCTTGAGGCCTCGCGCGCGGAGGTCGCCGCCGTCGACGACGAGATCGCACAGCTGGACGGGTACGTGCTGGCCCACGGTGATCTCTGCTCGACGAACATCCTCTGGCACGGCAGCGACCCGGTCACCGGCGCACCACGGGTGCAGTACATCGACTTCGAGTGGGCGCAGGGCGACGATCCTGCCCGGGACCTCGCGATTCTCGGCGGCGCCGTGCACGGCGGGCCCTGGTACGTGCCGCTGGCCGAGGAGCAGGTCGACCGCTTCGTGCGGGCTTATGTGCAGGCCCGCGGCGAGCGCGGAGAGCTGCCCGCCTCAGTGTCCGATGTGGCTTCCCTGCGCCGGCGGATGCGGGCCTGGACCGCCTACGAGCGCAGCGCGATGCTGGTGCATGTCGCCTCCCGCGCCTCGACCCGCTCCATGCATGCACGGGTGCTGCCGACGCTGCGGCGCACCCTCGCGGCGACACTGGGAATCAGCGTCTGAGGAGTGGTGCGTCGGACCCGCACCGGTGACCGCTCGCGATGCCGCCACAGTGCCTCGCGACACCCCGGGTGGCGCTTTCGGTGGGGGCTCTGCGTACGGTGGGCCCATGAATGACTTCGTGAAGCATGCCGAGAGCGCCCCCAAGGGCTATGTGGCGGCCGAGGCCGCTGGACTGCGCTGGCTCGCAGAGCCCCAGGTGGTGCCGGTCGTCGAAGTGCTCGCGGAGGAGAAGAACGCCCTGCACCTGGAGCGGTTGGACTCTGTCCCGCCCACCCCCGAGGCTGCCCGCGAGCTGGGCCGCGGGCTCGCCCGCCTGCACGATGCCGGCGCGGAGGCCTTCGGCTGGGCCCCCGCCGATCCCGCCTACTTCGGCCCCCTTGAGAGCCCCTTCGCGGTCGAGACCGCACCACGCACAGATTTCGTCGAGTTCTGGGCCGAGGACCGCCTGCGCCCGCTCGCCGACTCAGTCACCCGCGTGCTCGGCGCCGACGGCCACGACACCGTCGATGAAGCCATCGATCTGATCGCCGACGGCGCCTTCGACGGCATCAGCGGGCAGGGCACCGAGGAGCCGTCCCGGGTTCACGGCGACCTGTGGTCGGGCAATCTGCTGTGGACCGCCGACGGCGCGACCCTCATCGACCCCGCTGCCCACGGCGGCCACCGGCTCGAGGACCTCGCGATGCTGTCCCTGTTCGATGCGCCGCACCTCGAGGAGATCTTCGAGGGCTACGTCGCCGAGCACCCGCTGCCCCGCGGCTGGGAGCAGGACCTCCCCGCCCACCTGTTCTTCGGGCTGCTGGCCCATGTGAAGCTGTTCGGCGAGGCGTACGTGGATCAGACCGTCGCGACGGCCGAGGCGGTCATCGCCCGAGCGGAGCAGCTGGGCTTCTGAGCTCTGGGGCACGCTGCCGGAGGTGAACGGTCCGCCCCCGGGGCTGCGGCGGTGGAGGGTCCGTGTGCGAGAGGTGCAGGTCCTGGTGGCCGGCCAGAAGGCCGGCTGTTCCTCGGATAGCTTGCGAACGTGCCCCGACCGCTCCCTCCACGCCCCGCACACGCTGTGCGCCGCACCGCTGCGTCCCACCCTGCCGCGGTCGGAATCCTCGCCACCGTGCTGATGCTCACGGGGTTCGCGGTGCTGCTCGTGATCGGGGTCTGGGCGAGCCGTCTCGGTGATTCCCCGGCCTGGGCTTTCGACTGCAACGACACCACCTGCACTGATCTGTGGATCGACGCCCGACGCCACTACCTCGCCGTCACCGCCGCGGCCGGGATCGCCTCGCTCATCGGTTGGTTCCTCGCTGGGCACCTGGTCTCTGCCCGGCCGGTGCCGGCCGAGGCCGGCTTAGCCGAGCGCTCGGCTCCTTCACCTGTTCCTTCACCTGCGCGGCCATCGCGGCGGCATCGTGCGGCGCGGTTCGGCCGCCTGGTCGGGGTGCTGCTCCTGGCCGCTGCCCTGCTCACCGCTGCCGGATGGGTCGCGATCGCCGCCTCGAGGCCGCTCGGTCTCGCAGTGGCGGGCATCGCAGCCGCCGTCGCCGTTCTCGGAGCGTGGCGATGGATGCGTCCCGGTGCCGCCTCTGATCGCGGGGCGTACTGGCTGGCGAGCATCGGCGTGGGGGCCCCGTTGGTGGCACTCGGACTGTTCGCCCTGCATCCCATGGTGTTCCTGGGGAGTGTCCTGGTGGTGGGCACTCCCCTGCTGGGGGTTCCGGCGCTGTGCACGCTGCTCGCGACCGGGATCACCGTCGCGGGCCGGCTGCTCCCCCGGCAGGCAGCTGCCGAGGTCACCGCCATGCGCTCTGCTGAGCAGAGGAGCAGCGGTGCGGAACCGTCGCCCCCCGTTCCCACCGCGCGCCGGATCAGCATGCCTCTCGCCATCACCGCGATCTTGACGCTCGGGGTGTTCGCCGCCTGGCCGGTCGACGCCCCCGCCGCAGATGCCTGGCAGTATTCCGACCCTGCCGCCGGCGTGACCCCGGGTGGGGACCCGGGATCCGAATCGCCGATGGCGAGCGGCAGCGCCGGGGACGATGGTCCTGGCAGCGGAGGCCCCGCACCGGAGAAGTCCCCGAACGCTGGGATCCCCGCCGCTCCCGCCGTGGAGTCCGCCGGCCTCCCTGCTTGCGATCCCGAGTCGCTGCAGGTCGTGGCCGGGGGCTGGGATGGGTGGACCGGCAACTCGGCGGCGACGCTCACCGCGACGAACGTCGGCGACGAGGCCTGCGCGCTGCGCGGCGTCCCGGAGCTGACCCTCGAACAGGGTGCCGAGCAGATCGACCTGCGCCCGGAACCGCTCACCCACCTCGAGGCCGCCGTGCAGCCGGAGGGTGGCGTCGGGCTCGTCCCTGGAGGCACCGCGAGCTCGGGTCTGTACTGGCCCGGCTATCGCACCGCGGCCGATCAGGAGACTCCGCAGACGCTGAGCATCCGCCTCGACTCGGGCGGGGCGCCGCTGCCCGTCGAGCTCGCCGCGTCCGACGGCAGCGATCCCAGCCCCGCCCCCTTCGACCTGAAAGCCGGAGTGGAGGGCGGGGCCGTGATCGAGATCGGCGCATGGGAGCTGGCGCTGAGCTCAGCGGGCTGAGGAGCGCCGGGTCAGTGGTCGTGACCCTCGTGGTCGCCGCCCTCGTGGTGGTGGTCTTCATGGCCACCAGCGTCGCTCGCCTCGCCGCCCTCCTGCTCGTGGCCCTCGTGCTCGTCCGCTCCGGGCGAGATCTCGTACTCGCCGGATGCGGTACCGGTGGTCACCTGGATCTCGTGCGGCACCACGGGCAGCTCCAGCTCGCGGTAGATCTCGCCGCTTTTGACGTCGACCATCGTGAGCTTCTGCGCTGCGGGGTCGACGACGAAGGCGGTGCCGTCGGCCACGGCCAGCATGGGCCCGGCCTCCTGCCAGTTCTCCGGCTCGCTCCATTCGCCCGTCACGGGGACCTCGTGGAGCATCTCGCCGGTCTCGGGATCCAGGATGTTCAGCTCGCCATCGGCGGTGAGCACCAGGGCCTCGCCGTGAGGACCGCGGTCCAGGGAGCGGAACCAGTACTCCGAGCCCAGGTCCACGATCTGCTGGGTGTTGTCACTGGTGTCGATCAGGGCGATCTCGGTGGGGTGCTCGGCACCGCCCTCGGGATCGGCCTCGACCTTGTGATCGGCGAGCACGATCGACGAGTCCTCGTGACCCTTCTGGTTGCCGGAGCGCTGGAAGTCGCCGTCGATCGCGACCTTGTGGAACTCCCCGTCGCGGTAGACCACGGAGCCGTTCTCGCAGCCCAGGCTGATCACGTCGCCGGATTCCGTGGGCTTCGCAGAGGCTTCGCCGTGCACGCCGGGGCAGTCGTCGGTCTCGGCGGTGACGTTCCCGTCGGCGTCGAGCGCCTGCACCGTGTGGCGCTCGTCCTCGGTGCCCTGGGTGACGATCAGGCCCCCGTCGGAGAGCGGCACCGCGACGCCGTGGTGCGGTGCCTCGGTGCTGGTCTCCTCGAGGATCCCGAGGTCGCCGTCGACCAGCGCGGTGGGGTCGATGAGGGTGATGTCGCCGGTGCCGTCGGCGAACAGGGCGGTGCGGTCCCCGTGGGAGACCACGTGGCCGGGCATCGGCGCCGGGATGGACAGGTCGGTGAGAGCAGGATCCTGGACGTAGTAATGGAAGTGGTCGCCGTGGCCCTGGGCGAGCAGGCCGGTGTCGTACATGGTGATGGTGCCGGAGGCGCTGACGGCGACGTGGCGGCCATCCCCGGCGGGGTTCAGCCGGGCGTAGCCCGTGACGTCGGTGCTGCCGACGGTGCTGCCGTCGGAGGAGTCGATCGTGGTCACGCCGCCGTCGTGGGCGAGAACGATGCGCGGGGAGAGGGCGCCCACCTCGGTGCGATCGGTCGCCGGCGCCGCCTCTCCGCCGGCCGCGCCGCCGTCGGACGCCCCGCCGCCGGCCCCGTCCTCTCCTCCGCCGGCCATCCCGCCGCAGGCGGAGAGTGCGAGCATCCCGGCGCTGAGGAGCACGACGGCACGACGCTTCATGACAATGGTTCTCATCTGGATCATAGGCAGAACAGTAGCAGTTCCTGAGAACTGTTCTCAGCAACGGCGGAGTGCCCCGGGTCACATCCGGCAGGTATTCTGTGCGGGGCGATGGGGGTCGCCTGCCAGCAGCTCGTACGACATGCTCGAGGGGAGCGCACATGGGACGACGCGATGCGACGACGGCGCCGCAGCAGGCCTGCCCGGGCGGCGATCGACGATGCCTTCGACGGGGCAGCGCGCGGCCCCTCCGCCTGGCGGCAGCGGCCGCGGCGGTCCTGATGCTGACCAGCTGCTATCTGCTGGACCCTGACCTGCTGCCCGAGGGCACGGACGAGGTGTCGATCGAGGTCGGCGAGACGGCCCAGGTGGCCCTCGGCGACTGGTCGCCGGGCGTGGGCGACGACTGGGGCGCGGTCCCCGCCGCGGAGGGCGTCTCGAGGGAGAACGGCAGGGTGGATGACGGCGTCGTCATGGCCCGCGTGCTCATGAACAGCGAGGTGTTCGGCGTGCCGGAGCGCCGGGACACCGGCGGGACCGGCGGAGAGTTCCCCTACGCCGTCGAGCTCACCGGACTCGCGCCCGGCACCTCGACCGTACGGATCGTGCACTGCTACCGCACCGAGATCGCTGAGGACTGCGACCAGGGGCCCCGCGACATCGACCCGATCGAGCTCACCGTGACGGTCACCTGACGCCTCGGCCCGCACCTCGGCAGCCGAATGCGAATGCGCGCCGCGCTTCCACGAGTGGAGGCACAGCGCGCATTCGCGTCAGGCACAGGCCAGGCCCGGGCGGTTCGGCCCGGATCAGCTCAGGGTCGGCTCAGATCACGCCGAAGGCGATCATCGCGTCGGCCACCTTGCGGAAGCCTGCGACATTGGCGCCCAGTGCGTAGTCGCCGGGGCGGCCGAACTCATCGGCGGTCTCCAGGCAGGTGGCGTGGATGCCCTTCATGATCTGGGTGAGACGCTGCTCGGTGTGCTCGAAGCTCCACGCGTCGCGGCTCGCATTCTGCTGCATCTCCAGAGCGGAGGTGGCAACACCACCGGCGTTCGCCGCCTTGCCGGGACCGAAGGCCACATCGGCCGCACGGAACACGCTGACAGCTTCCGGCGTGGAGGGCATGTTCGCGCCCTCGGAGACGGCCAGCACGCCGTTCTTGACCAGGGTGCGGGCGGCGTCGACATCGAGCTCGTTCTGGGTGGCGCTCGGCAGAGCGATGTCCACCGGGACGTCCCAGACGCTGCCGCCGGCGACGAAGCGAGCACCGTTGCCGCGGCGCTCCGCGTACTCGGTGATGCGACCGCGCTCCACCTCCTTGACCTGCTGGAGCAGCTCGAGGTCGATGCCGTTCTCGTCGACCACATAGCCGGAGGAGTCGGAGGCGGTGACGGGGATGCCGCCGAGCTGCTTGGCCTTCTCGATCGCGTAGAGCGCGACATTGCCCGAGCCGGAGACGGAGACGCGGCGGCCGTCGAAGGAGGAGCCGCGGGCCTTGAGCATCTCGTCGGCGAAGATGGCCGCACCGTAGCCGGTGGCCTCCTTGCGCACGAGGGACCCGCCCCAGTCCAGGCCCTTGCCGGTGAGCACGCCCGCCTCGTAGCGGTTGGTCAGGCGCTTGTACTGACCGAAGAGGTAGCCGATCTCGCGCGGGCCCACGCCGATGTCGCCGGCGGGGACGTCGGTGTACTCGCCCATGTGGCGGTGCAGCTCGGTCATGAAGGACTGGCAGAAGCGCATCACCTCGCCGTCGCTGCGGCCGGCCGGATTGAAGTCGGATCCGCCCTTGCCGCCGCCGATGGGCAGGCCGGTCAGGGAGTTCTTGAAGATCTGCTCGAAGCCGAGGAACTTCACGATCCCGAGGTTCACCGACGGATGGAACCGCAGGCCACCCTTGTACGGGCCCAGCGCGGAGTTGTACTCGACGCGGAAACCGCGATTGACCTGCACAACGCCCTGGTCATCGACCCAGGGGACACGGAAGATGATCTGGCGCTCAGGCTCGCTCAGGCGCATCAGGATGCCATGATCCTGATACTCGGGGTGCCGGGACTGGACGACCTCCAGCGACTCGAACACCTCCCGGACTGCCTGGTGGAACTCGGGTTCGCCGGGGTTGCGGCGGAGCACCTGGTCAAATGTGTCCTGGAGCGTCGAGTCGAGCATCGCGGTCCTTTCAGGGGGCCCGGGGGCCCCCGATTTCACGGGGGCTCCGCGGAAGCGGAGGTCACGGCGTCGCCCAGGGTACGCGGCGTCGCCCAGAAGTCGCACTGGACGTTCGATGCGTGAACATGCAGACGACTGTCATGGCCATGCACCTGGGAAAACAGCTCCGGGAGGCTTGTCGCGCAGGTCACAGCAAAGCGTCCGGACATGGGGGCGGATACCCGGACAGCATCGCCCGGTCCCGACATATGCATCGACAGGCATAGGGGCTCTTCGCAGATGAGGGTGTAGCGGTCGGTGGCGGGGTGGGCGCGTCGGT
>NZ_JBQDLF010000071.1:0-13401 GCF_052095815.1 Brachybacterium sp.
CCGGCAACGACGCCGAACGCCCCCGCTCACCAACCCGATGAAACATCGAGGTTAGCGGCGAAGATCGAGTCCCGATCGCTGAATGCAGCCAGGATCGGGAGATAGACGCGATGGAACTCGGTCCAGTCCGCACCGTAGTGGTACATATCCGAGGGCAACTCGACGGATTGCGTGGCCTCCACCAGATCGTCCCAGGTCTCCGGAGCCGTGATGCCGTACTCCTCCTGCATGGAGGGGCGCTCGATGTAGCCGACGATGTCGGCCCAGAAAGGGATGGTGTAGATCTTGCCGTCGCTTGCGGTGGCCTCGTTGCGAGCTGCATCGGCGAGGTTGTCGACGAACTCGGCGGACATCAGGTCGTCCAGCGGATGGATTGCTCCCGCCCGAGCCAGTGAGCCGGTCTCCAGCCAAGGGGTAGGACCCAGCAGCAGGTCGTAGCTCGACTCGCCTTGACGGGCCTCCAGCGAGAGCTTCTGGACCAGCGCATCACGAGTGGTTTCGGAACTGGCGACGGGGATGATCTCCACAGTGACGCCCTCATTGGCCTCCTCGAATTGGGAGACGAGATCAGGCAGCCACTCTTCGAGCATATTCCCGACCCATCCGAAGTGGCCGACCCGTAATGTGCCGGTGCTCTCTCCTGTGGGGACTTCCGCGTCGCCTCCGCTGTCGGTGGTGCCTCCGCAAGCTGCGAGCGTGGCTCCAGCACCGAGGGCGGCGGCGCCGCCCATCACGCCGCGGCGTGAGAGGTCACGGGTGTGCAAGCGATTTCCAGTAGCGTGCTTCATTGCAGCTCCTTGACAAAGAGGTGGGGCGTGGGCGATGGGTCGGTGCGATCGCTGCGTTGCGGTCGTAGTGCCGAGAACGTAGTTCGGGAACAGTCCTCTATCGAGGCACTTTCGCTATTCCTGGAGGGAAACTATCAAATGATTTGAACTCATTCAGGAAGTCGCAGAAGATTCGAATGTGGTGGTCCGAAGTTGTCGGGGTGCGTAGGCACGCGCAGCGATGATTCGGGCCTCGCGAATATCCCCGACCTCCAGCGCACGGATGCGGAGGCGATCGGTTGTGACGGTCTCGGGGAGCGTGATGCAGACACGCCGCAACCGATTCTCGGTGAGCTCGGCGATGGTTCGCCAGGAGCCATCAGTCCAGGTGTCGACCTGAAGTCTTGAGATCAGGGAGGGGGAGACCTCCCAGGAGGTGCGATGGTGGTGGAGGTTGATCAGATCCTGCTCCACATCGTCATCGAGGATCAGGACGATCTCTTCGATCTGCTGCTGAGCGGTCCACTCCAGCTGCAGCCACGGTTGAGGGTCCTCAGCCACGGGCTGGGAGATCCACATGTTCGGTCCGCCGAAGGGGCGGGCAAAGCCCCTGACGGTATGAATCGGATGGAATGCGGCAGTTGCCGAAAGCAGCCGGAAGCAGATGCCGTGCCCCACGTAGATCTCTTTCCAGGGTCGCCACTGCTCCGTGTACTGCTCCTCAGCTGGCAGCTCACGGTAGCGCAGGGTCAGCGTGCCAGCAGGTGCTGCCGCCGCAGACTCGTGGATGGACAGAGCCGGGTTCGCTCGCAGCACGAGGAAGGCGTTGCGGGCGTAATCGGGAATCCAGGCGGCGGGAACCTTCACCCAGGAGCGACCTCGCGGGACCGCGACGACCCAGGAGTCGATCCGTTCATCGGGGAGGTAGTTCTGCGGCTTGCTGGTGTCGTGGAGGTCGACGGTCAGATAGGTATCGGCATCGGCGTCCAGCAGCAGCTCGATGCCGGCCAATGTCGGGTTGGCGGGCAGCACGATCCCCAGGTCATGCTGCAGCTCGTGGTGCCGTCCCGGGGTCGTCGACGCGATGGTGGTACGGGTTGACGAGGCGGAGACGCTGGCCGTGCGTGCGAGGTCGGTGGGGTCGGAGTTCTCCAGGCCGAGCACTGAGGCATCGGCGCGTACCAGCGCGTGATGCACGGAGCTCAGGTGCTCTGTGGCGACCTGGCGGGGTGCGACGCCCAGATCGCCGGCCACCGAGGCGGCGATCCCGGCTGCCTCGCCGATCACGGCACAGGTGGCCATGACCCGGGTGCTCCCGAAGGCGACGTGGCTGGCGGAGATGGTGCGGCCGGCCATCCACATGTTGGTGACATTCTTCGAGTACAGAGTGCGCAAAGGTATGTGGTAATTGCCGTCTGGGTGCCAGTGTCGTGAGCCCTTCTCCGTGGCATAGACCCCGCCGGCTGGGTGGAGATCGATCGACCAGCCGCCGAAGGCCACCCGATCCTCGAACTCGGTCTGGCCCAGCACCTCCTGCTGGATGAGCACATGGTCGCCGAGGAAGCGACGGTGCTCGCGTTTGCCCGGAACGGCACCGACCCATTCCAGGGTGAGGTTCTCGGCATCGAACTGACCGGAGTTCTTGATGTGGTCCCAGATGCCGTAGCAGATGTTCTGCAGCTCGTCCCGGATGCGCTCGTTATCGTGGACCACATCGAGTTCGCCGCCCCATTCGATCCACCAGAAATCGCAACCTTTCATACTCTGGCGGATGACCCGGCGCTCGGGGATGGCTGTCTTCGTGATGTCGACGGCGAAGGGTGGGGCGACGAACTTCGAGGGCTCACCGATGTCTTTGGAGTAGAACAGGATGGTCGAGCCGAGAGTGTTGGAGTCCGGCACCTCCGGTGCCCAGGACTCCTCCCACTGTGATCGGGATTCGCGGCCGGTCATGAACTCTGCGCCGGCCAGCAGCCCGACAATCCCGTCCCCCGAGCAGTCGATGAAGGTGGGGGCGTGGAAGGTGATCGTTCGCTCGGAGCCCGTCATCCAGCCGGTCACAGAGCGGATGGTGCGCTCGTGGTCCGGCCCGGTGGCCTCGACGTGGTTCACATCGGTGTTCAGGAACAGCTCGATGTTCTCCTCGGCCAGTACCTTTTCCAACAGGAGCAGATCCCAGTAGTAGGGGTTTCCCTCCGCATTGCGATACTGGTTCTCGACGAACAGTTCACCCATGATCCCGGTCTCTCGGGCGTAATGGTGGACGCCGTGGGAGGTCGCGCCGCACACCCAGACCCGAACCTCGCTGGAGGAGTTTCCGCCCAGCACCGGCCGGTTCTGGACCAGTGCCACTGTCGTCCCGCGGCGGGCGGCACCGATCGCAGCGCAGATCCCGGCCAGACCACCACCGATCACGACGATATCTGCGTGGTGCGCTTCGGTGATCATGGAGCCCGCTCCTCTCCGCGAAGGACATCGATGGGGTCGTTGCGGGAGGGGGTCTGCTGGGCGACCAGGACCCACAGCAGGCTCCCGAGCAGCGAGTCGCTGGCGCGGCCGGCGTAGTACTGGGTCCAGACGGTGCCGTCCTGGATGCCGGTGAACAGCGGGATCGTCGAGGCCTCCGCGAGCGGTGACCGCGGATCGCCGTGTATCGCGATGGTGGTGGCGCCCTGCTCGCCGGCGCGACCCACTGCGTCGAGCAAGGCTTGGCTGGAGCCGGAACGGTTCAGAGCGATCGCCACGTCTCCGGGGCTCAGCAGCGGTGTCATCGCGCTCAAGGATGCGAGGTCGCTGCCCAGGGACCAGATCGGTATCCCGATCCTCAGCAGGCGCAGATACATCTCTTCGGCGGGAACAGCGTCGGCCCAGTCGGCATGGATGTGCACTCGCTGGGCGCCAGCAATCGCGGAGGCCGCACTCTGGACCGCCGATACGTCGATCAAGCGCACGGCGTCGCGTAGGGCGCGAGCCTGGGTGCCCGCCAAGATGTCCAGGACTTCAGCTGCTGGGTCTGTCGGGGAGATCGCGAGGCCGATATCTCGTTCCCACCCGGACTGGACGCCGCGGCCGGTGTCCATGGCGATCGCCGACCGCAGGGCGGGGTAGCCGGCGTAGCCGAGGCGGGCCGCGAAGCGAGTGACCGCGGTGGCGGAGGTCTCTGCCGCGGTGGCGAGCGCGGTGATGGTTGCAGAGGCCGCCTGCTGCGGATCTGCAAGGATGACGCGGGCCACCCGGGCCATCGCAGGGTTCAGCTCCGGCACCGTGTTGCGGATCTGCTGCAGCACGGCGGCATCGCGCGGGGCACCGGACATGAAGATTCCTTCGTGGAGAGGGAGAGAGTGTTCGACGTGGGTGGAGCGCGGCGATGCGCTACCACGTGAGTGTGAATATTTCACACGGAGTGTGAGCTGACAAGCAAATCTGGAGATTATTTACCGTCGATGTCGAGATGGGTGACGTCTACGAGGGTGAGCAGCTCTGGGATGTCAGCGATGCGCAGGGCGTGCAGCACCTCGACGATGCCCTCGCGGCCGTTCGGATCGGTACCGGAATCCAGCGTCGGTGGCAGCTGTTCCACCTGCAGCCTTGCGATCCGCGGCTCCATCGCAGCTGCGAACAGGGCGACTACAGCGAGATCTCCGTCGGCTCGTAGAACGATCGAATCAGGCTGGCTCACGTGCTGCAGGGCATGCACCGCGCACAACGTGTCGTGAATACGCATCATGGGCAGCGTGCGCCCGAGCATTGCTGAAGCCCTGCGCAAATGCCAGGCCTGCCCCGGATGGAACCCGGTGTCCCCCGTGCCACGCACGTCAACGATCGCGTGGGCACCGGCAACCGGCCATCGGGCGGAGAACTCGGTCCACCAGCGGTGTCCGCCGTCCTCGGGAGAGCGCAAGTCGATCGTGAGCACGCCGCCGGTGGCGGGGGCGGGCAGCGGCAGATCGTCGACCTCTGCTCTCCCGGAGGTCGCGGCATCCGGGCGAGGAACGACTGTGGAATCTTCGTCACCTGGCCGCTCACCGGGCAAGGCTCGGCTGAGGATGGCAGCAAGGGGGACGGCTGGCTCGCTGTCGATGCGGAGATCTTCGGTGAGTCGGTCCCCACGCAGGTAGCGACGACTGATGCGGACCGGTGCGTCCTTGGGGTCTATCGGGGACAGTCGCAGCACCAGAGCGCGCAGCTGTTCGCGGACCCTCTCCGGATCAGTGGGTGATGGCGGCCGATCTCGGAACCAGGCGGGCAACGTGGCATTGCGTTGAGAGGGTAGGGGTGCTGTCGTGGGGAGTACCCGGAGCTCCTCGTCCGGGTGTACGACGCCGTCGACGTCACTGATCTCCTCGGGTGCGGTCGGGATCCCGGCCACATGCGTCAGCATCCAGGCCGAGATTGCACGCCGGGATGCAGAGGTGTACCGGTGGCCGGCCTCGACGGAGCACAGCTGCAAATCCTGTTCACGGCCAGCGACCCGGTACAGCTCGCCGAGGCGGTCGACGATTGCCGCCGGGGAGCAGGGGTGGAAGATCTCGTCGTGACGAGGGGCGACTACCAGCACTGGACGGGGCGCGACCATCGCGTACGTCTCGATGCTCGCCGTGCCGTCGATCCAGCTGGGGAAGTAGCAGTCGCAGTGTCCGTCCAGTGTGTGGTCGTGCAGATGCGAGGCTTCGCCACCGGTCCCGGAGGACGGGGCAATCGCACGGACCCGAGGATCCGCGGCGGCGACCCACCAGCTGACGGCGCCCCCTCCCGAATGGCCGGTGGCACCGATGCGTGCGGCATCGACATCGTCACGGGCCGCCAGCAGGTCAATCGCACGCATCGCGTTCCACGCTTCAGCTGCTGCCGGGGAGTAGCCACGACTCATCCAGTGGAATGCCCCCTCCAGGTGGGAGCCATGATGCGTGCCGGGGATCTCGCCATGCTGCACGGTGTCGACGATCAGGGTGACGAAGCCGAGCTGGGCGAAGCGTCGCGCGTGTTCCTGGTAATGAAACTTCTGCCGCGGCGAATGCCCACACAGGTAGAGGATCGCGGGCGCTGGAGCCTTCAGTCCCGTCGGGACGTACAGGTTTGCAGTGATGACCAGGTCTGGCAGGGTGCGGATCCACAGACGTTCAATTCGGTGATCGGCGGCTTCCACCGTTCCGGTGACCCGATGCTCCGGAGTCGTTCCCAGTAGTTCGGCCCATCTGGAGAGCCCCCACTGCTCGAACAGGTCCTGGCGGCGCTGAGCCTGCCACGTCTCGAGTCCGGCCACATCGGTGACGGCAGGCAGCGGGCGAACCGTGTAGCGGGTGGCGAGATCGTCCAGATAGTCCTTCAGGTGCATCGATGTCTCCTGCATGCGGTGGTGTGGGTAGATGGGAATGTTGCCCGTGAGAGCAGCGGGGTCGGCGGCAACACCTCGTAGTTCTCGGCTGCCCAGCTAAGGTGCGGCCGATCGGCGGCGCGGCCCGCCGCGGGGTGAAGGGGCACCGGAGCAAGCTCTTCGTCGGCATCGTTGCCGGGCTGAGGGGATCTGAACGGGTTGCCCGGGATATGGGGCAAAAGATCCATAGAAACCGCGTTCTGTCCCGTGATCCTAGAGTGGCCATCCGGGACCGTCAACGGTGGATTGCCGTGACGGCAAGTGCTTCCGCGGAGCGTGCGGGTGTACGGAGCACGCGCAGATCGGCAGGGCGGAGACGCCACGGCGATCATCGGCGGGGACTACGAAAAGATCAGCTTCACCGGGGACGACACCGCCCAGCTGCTGGGGTGGGAGCCGCTGTGACGCCCCTGGCAAGGGCGCCGAGACATCAGCGGTCCGACCCTCGAGGCAGCCTCCGCCCGACCATGAGAGGTCTCTCATGAAGGTCTGTCCGCGGTCTCATCGACGGCCGCTGTACTGCGGAGCACGATGAGGGCCCGGCAGCGGGCAGGCTGAGCGAGGAGCGCACGCATGAGGAAGAAGACGATCTGGACCGTGGTGGCGGGCACCAGCGCCGCCGTGTTGGTGCCGGGTGTCGCCTATGCCCTGGTCGCCGGTGGCGCCTCGATGCCCACGGAGGGGCCCGGGATCGGCAATGCGGGCTCCGACGCGTCGGTCGGGGATCCCTCCGAGCAGTCCGTCGCCGACGCTGCGGACCTGGCCATCGAGCGCGCACCGGACGAGCTGGCCGGCTCGGACGGGTCCGCTGCTCAGGTGCCCTCCCCGCAGCAGGTTCCAGCGGTGGAGACGCTGAGCTCCGCCGGATCTCCGCTGTCCCCGATCTCGGCGATGCCTGCGGTCACCGCGGTCTCTGCGCTCTCCGCCCCTTCGGCGCAGTCGCCGGCCCCGGCCCAGAAGACCACGACGCAGCGGGCTCCCGAGGCGCCGAAGCCGTCGACCACGAAACAGACCCCGAAGCAGACCTCGAAGGAGACCACGAAGAAGGCGCCCGCTCCGAAAAAGACGGTGCAGTCGGCTCCCTCGCCGGTCTCCGCGCAGAGCGCCGACTCCCCGGACTCACCCCAGTCCGCGGACGACGACGACTGAGACCGCGGCACCCCGCCCGTCAGACCGTCACAGCCAGCCGACGGCGCTCAGCGCCAGCAGCCAGAGGGAGAGCGTGACGAAGGACAGGACCGTGGAGAGCATCATGGTCGAGGCGCCGAACTCGCCCTCGCCGTACTGCTCCCCGAGTGCGGCCGCCATCGCCATCGACGGCAGTGCGGTGGTGAGGATCGCTGCGACCCGCTGTTCGGGGGTCAGTGCCGGCAGCCCCAGCAGCGGGAGCACGAGCACCAGGGCCACGGCGATCGCCGGCATGATCAGGAGCTTGCCGTTCACAGCCGCCGCGAGATCCGCCCGCTGGCCGTGCAGGTTCATCCCTACCAGCATGCCGCCGATCGAGAACAGCGCGACGGCGGAGGAGGAGCCGGCCACCAGCTCTAGCGCCGGGTCCACGAGCGCCGGGACCCCGATCCCGAGTGCGGTGAAGGCGAGCGCGGCGGCGATCGCGAGCGCCATCGGGTGGGTGACCACGCCGCGGAGGGTGCCGCTGAGGCGTCGGCCCCAGCTCTTCTCCTGGCCCGTCGAGGATTCGAACAGTGCGATCGCCAGCGGGATGATCAGGATGTTGTCGACCATCATGTCCATCCCGATCGCCAGCCCCGCCACCTCGGGGATCAGGAGCAGGAAGATCGGGAACCCGACGAAGCCGTTGTTGGTGGCGCTGACCGCGATGGAGAGCGTGGCGGCCCGCACCGGTCGTACCCGGCGGGCGCTGTTCCAGGCCCGGGCCAGGCCCACCATCGCCATCGCGGCGATCGCGTAGGTGAGCAGGTACGTCGGGTTGAAGATGTCTCCGAGGGAGCGGCCCACCACGTTCACGAAGACCAGCGCCGGCAGCGCCACCTTCACGACGTAGGTCGAGAGGACGCGCATGTCCTCGCGGCGGAGGATCCCGATCCGGGTGACACCGAAACCGAGCGCCGGCCGCTCTCAGCCGCGGCCGAGCAGCTTGCCCATCGGCACGAAGTCGGAGAATTCGGCATCCAGCGCGAGCCCGGTGCTCTCGTCGGCACCATCCGTCGCCGATGCGCTGTCTGCCTCACCCTGCGGAGCGGTTCCACCGACACCGGCGCGCAGCATGATCGCGAGATCGCCGGCGGCCCGACGCACCCGCACGGCCAGCGGCTGCCCGTCGGCCTGTCCCTCGGTGTCCGCACCGAAGTCCGCGGAGGCCGCGAACACCGCCGTCGGCACCACCTCTGCCTTCAGGTAGCTGAACATCGGGCGGATCGCGTAGTCGATCGCGAGGGAGTGGCGGGCGGTGCCGGCGGTCGCACCGAGCAGCACCGGCTTGTCCTTCCACAGCTCCATGTCGACGGCGTCGAAGAAGGTCTTGAACAGGCCCGAGGGGCCGACGTTGAACACCGGCGTGACGGCGATGACCGCATCCGCGGCACGCACCTGCTCGATCACCATCGACAGTCGCTCGTTCGGGAAGCGGGTGAGCAGGGCGTCGGTGATGTCGTGGGCGTGCTCGCGCAGCTCCACGGTGGTCACCTCGACCCGGCTGCCATCGCGGCCCAGCGCCGCTGCCGCCTCGCGGGAGAGCTGGTCGGTGAGCATCCGGGTGGAGCTCGGGGTGGAGAGCCCGGCCGTGAGGGCGACGAGGCGGAAGGTGCGGGTCATGGGGTGATCCTCTCTGGGAGCAGGGCGGGATGAGTGGGCCGGGCGGGGTCAGCTGCGGGCGTCTTCGGCGCGCAGGCCCGTCCAGTTGTCGCCGGTCTCGAACCTGTAGGAGTCGTCGAAGGCGCCATCCTTCGCGGCGGCGGCGGCCACGCGAGCGGCGTGGGTGGGTGCCTCGGGGACATCCGCGGGCTTGCGGGCTTCGAGCTCGCGGCGCAGCACCGGCACGACCTCGGTGCCCAGCAGCTCGATCTGCTCCATCACGGTCTTGTGCGGCAGGCCGGCGTGATCCATGAGGAACATCTGGCGCTGGTAGTCGCCGACGTTGTCCGCCATGGTCAGGTAGCGCTCGATGACCTGCTCGGGGGAGCCGACGGTGAGTGGGGTCTGCGCGGTGAAGTCCTCCATCGACGGGCCGCCGCCGTAGACCGGGGCGTTGTCGAAGTAGGGGCGGAACTCGTTGATCGCGTCCTGGGAGTTCTTGCGCATGAAGGCCTGGCCGCCGAGGCCCACATAGGCCTGGTGGGCCTTGCCGTGGCCGTAGTGCTCGTAGCGCTCGCGGTACAGCTGCACCATCTGCTTGGTGTGGGACATCGGCCAGAAGATGTTGTTGTGCAGGAATCCGTCGCCGTAGTAGGCGGCCTGCTCGGCGATCTGCGGGGAGCGGATCGAGCCGTGCCACACGAAGGGCGCGACGCCGTCCAGCGGGCGCGGAGTGGAGGTGAACTGCTGCAGCGGGGTGCGGAACTGGCCCTCCCAGTCCACGACATCCTCGGTCCACAGCCGACGCAGCAGGTCGTAGTTCTCGATCGCGATCTCGACGCCCTTACGGATGTCCTGCCCGAACCAGGGGTAGACCGGGCCGGTGTTGCCGCGCCCCATCACGAGGTCCACGCGACCGCCGGTGAGGTGCTGCAGCATCGCGTAGTCCTCGGCAATCTTCACCGGGTCGTTGGTGGTGATCAGTGTGGTCGCGGTGGAGAGGATGATCTTCTCGGTCTGCGCGCCGACGTAGGCCAGCGTGGTGGTGGGGGAGGAGGTCACGAACGGAGGGTTGTGGTGCTCGCCGATCGCGAAGACGTCCAGGCCCACCTGCTCGGCGAGCTTGCCCTGCTCGACCATCGACATCAGGCGCTCATGCTCGGTGGGGACCTTGCCCGTGGTGGGGTCCGGGGTGATGTCGGCGATGGTGAAGATTCCGAACTGCATGGTGGGCGCTCCTCGCGGTAGGTCTCGGTGCCGGGGAGTGGTGTGCTTGTGTCATCTTGCTACGACTTCCCCGGGCGATGGTTCAAGATTAAACTAGATTGTTCGGGGGTGCAAGACCGGGTGACCGTGGTCGCCTCTCCGGCCCCAGGCGCACAGAGGAGTGGGGCAGAGGGATGGGGTAGAGGGGTGAGGTAGTAGGGCGGGGCCCGCGGTTCCTCGTGCCCTGGCGTGCAAACGGTGGCAGGATGGCGTCTCATGACACGAGAGACCATCGACGCCCTGTTGGACGCCCGCCGGCTCGCGGGCCTGGAGACCACCGACGGAGGCAGGATCCTCGCCAAGATGTCCGCCCCGGACGCCAAGGGCACCGGATATCGCAGCTCCCTCGTGGAGCTCGACGGTGATCGCATCCTCCCGCTGACCCGCGGCAGCGCCTCCATCGGGGCGATCGCCGCCGCCGAGGACGGCACCACCTTCTTCACCGCCAAGCGGGTGGGCGAGGACGGTGACGAGGCCGACGATGCCCAGCTGTGGGCGCTGCCCGTGCGGGGCGAGGCCCGCGAGCTCGCCTCCCGCGCCGGCGGCTTCGGCGGCCTGAAAGCCGCTGGCGGTCACCTGATCGCCGAGCTCGAAGTGCATTCACAAGCGGCCGACGAGACCGAGCACGCCGCCCTCAGCACGAAGCGGAAGGACGCCAAGGTCACCGCCGCGCTCCACTCCGGCTTCCCCACCCGCTACTGGGACCACGACCTCGGCCCCACCCGCCCCGTGCTCGCGATCGCCGCGCTGCCCGAGGACCTCGCCTGGGCCGAGGCCACGCCAGCACCGGGGACCACGCCTGCGTCCGGGGCTGACGAAGCTGCTGCATCTGATGGCGCCGGCGCCGCGGAGGACGCCCCGGCCACGCAGCTGCTGCACTTCCGCCACGTCACGATGCCCGCCGGGCGTCTGCTCGGCTGGACGGTGGACCGCGAGGGCACCCGGGCGCTCGCAGCGATGCAGGACTCCCGCGGAGACCTGCTCGGCACGCCCGATCTCTACCTGCTGGACCTGATCGGCGCGCAGCCGCCGCGGCTCCTGCGCGAGGCGACCGCGGAGGTCGAGTACGACCCCGGCGAGTTCAGCCCGGCCGGCACCCACGCCCTCATCGGCCGCTCGCGCACCTGGACGCAGCAGGCGACCCTCTCGGGCGCTGTCGAGCTCCTGGATCTGGCCACCGGCACCTCCACCGAAGTGTGGCCGGAGCTGGACCACTGGGTGGATCCGATCTGGCTGGACGAGACGACGCTGATCGCGACCAGTGACGACCAGGGCCGCGGCTCCGTCTGGATCGGCGGGGTCGCAGATCCCGCCCCACGCCGACTCGCGGGCGGGCCGGAGCAGGACCTCGCCTTCTCCGCGGCCTCCGTGGCAGGAGGCGCGATCATCGCCTCCGCCTCCGGGATCGCCGTCGCCCCGTACCCGGTGCGCATCGACCCGGCCACCGGGGAGGTCCACGCGCTGCCGAACCCGGCCGACGCCGTCGACCCCGTCGGCACCCTCACCGAGGTCAGCGCCACCGCCGAGGACGGCACCGACCTGCGCGCCTGGCTGCGCCTGCCCGACGGGGAGGGCCCGCACCCGCTGGTCGTCTTCGCCCACGGCGGCCCGTGGGGGTCCTGGAACGCCTGGACCTACCGCTGGAACCCGAACCCGTTCGTCGCGGCCGGATATGCGGTGCTGCTGCCGGACCCGGCGATCTCCACCGGCTACGGCCAGGCGATGATCGACCGCGGCCAGCACGAGTTGGGCGGCGCCCCCTACACCGACATCATGGCGCTGACCGACGTCACCGTGGCGCGGGATGACATCGACTCCGAGCGCACCGCCTTCGCCGGCGGCTCCTACGGCGGCTACATGGCCAACTGGGTGGCCGGGCACACCGGCGACCGCTTCCGCTGCATCGTCACCCACGCCTCCCTGTGGGACACCGACACGATGGGCCACACCACCGACAACTCCGGCTGGGAGCGCCCGATGCGGGAGCAGAACGCCCTGTACAACCCCAAGAATTTCGTGGGCGAGATCGTCGCACCGATGCTCGTGATCCATGGGGACAAGGACTACCGGGTCCCGATCGCTCAGGGCCACGCCCTCTGGTACGACCTGCACGAGTTCTCGGCCACACCACGGGACGCCGAGGGCCGCACCCAGCACCGCTACCTGTACTTCCCCGACGAGGGCCACTGGATCCAGGGCCGCGGCAACGCGCAGGTCTGGTACGAGACCTTCCTCGGCTTCCTCGATGAGCACGTGCGCGGCGAGGCCTGGCAGCGCCCCGCGACGCTTGGCTGATCGACGTGCTGCGAGGAACGAGCGGCAGGAGATCTGCCGAGAAGGGGAGGTGAGGCGACGCGATGACCAGCATGTTCCCCGGGGCGTTCAACGCGCGGGACGTGGGCGGGCTGCCGCTCGTCGGCGGTGGCACCGTGCGCGCCGGCGTGTTGCTGCGCTCCGATGCCCTGGCCACGCTCACCGATGAGGGCGTCGCCCTGCTCGAACGCGTCGGGTGCGTGGTCGACCTCCGCACGCCGCAGGAGCGGGCGGCGGCGCCGAACCGGCTGCCGTCCTCGGGGGAGATCCGCGTCCTGGAGCGCCCCCTCCTCGAGGGTGCGATCGCGCAGATGGCGGAAGGGTCTGTGGCCGCGATGGCGCAGCTGTCAGAGCAGGCCGGGTCCAGCCCGGAGCCCAGCGCGGAGCTGCGCGAGGAGCTCCGCGCGCAGATCCCCACCCTCGCCGCGCTCTACACCTCGATGCTCGCGCACGGAGCAGCGGTGTTCGCAGACTGTGCTCGCACGGTCGCGGCCCCCGGGGCCTCGGGCTCGCCGCACGGGGCCGTGCTCCTGCACTGCACCGCGGGCAAGGATCGCACCGGCATCGCGATCGCGCTCCTGCTCGCGGCCGCCGGGGTCGAGCGCGAGGCCATCATCGCCGACTACACCCGCAGCCAGTCCGAGCTCACCGGACCCTGGGCGGACCGCATGCTCGAGGGCATGCGCCGGGCCGGTATCCCGCCGCTGCCGGAGATCGAGCAGCTCATGGTCTCCACCCCGGCCTCTGCGATCGAGGCTGCGCTCGCCGAGGTGGACGCCCGCGGCGGCGCGGCGGCATATCTCCGCTCGGGCGGTCTGAGCGAGGAGGAGCTCGCCCTGCTGCGCTCGCGACTGCGCGACGACACCTGAGTCCTGAAACCTGAGCCCTGAGCCCTGAGCCCTGAGCCCT
>NZ_JBQDLF010000072.1:0-13127 GCF_052095815.1 Brachybacterium sp.
AGCCGTTCTACGCCAGCGACGCGACGCTCCCCATCACCACGAACCGGGAAGAGCCGACAAGGACGGCCGGCGATGATCCCTTGGTGGGTCTGCGCACGGATCCACTGCCGTGAGGCTGGTGAACGAGATGCTCGCGGCATCATCACTATTGATCCTCCACAGGTGTGGCTTATCCACATTCTCCGGCGTTGTCTTGACTCGTGGAAATGAGGTGTGCACAGAGCCTTTCTCGGGTGCCGACCGCGGCATTATCTGTGCTGAGAATTGCGCACTTTCTGCTGGTCATGTCGTGCCTGCCCGGGGTGCGAAAGTAAAGCTGCGGGAACAGGGGCAATGGGTCGTCGGTGACCTTGGCTCAGGCGACCGTTCCTCCACACGGGTGGTTTTTCCACAACTTTATCCCCATTTGCTGATGACGCTTGGGTAGGTGGGCGATGACGAATAGTCTTGACGAAGAGCACGGGTGCTCGCTCCCAATGTATGGGTGCTTCCTCCCGGCGAATTCGTGAAGGTCTCGAGTGTGGGAGGGGGTGAGCTCGGTGGGTGAGTTCGAGGACCATGAGGGGTTCGAGCGTGATGCGGAGGATGCGCTGCCCTCCAAGCACGCGCTGCCCCCTGAAGGGGCGCCTGCGCCCGAGGGCGCGCCTCCGCCCGACGCTGCGGCAGAGCTGACGGAGTGGTCGGTGCGGGCGCGACGGGTGCTGGATGAGAAGTACCTCCTGGAGGAGGTCGAGGAGGGGAGCCTCGAGGCGGGGCGGGTGCTGGCCCTGCATCGCACGCTGCGGACCCGGGCGAGCCTGTATGTCCATCACCTCCGCCAGCTCGCGACGTTCTTCCGGGAGGACCCTGAGGTCCGCGGGGCGCTGGAGGACGCGGATATGACAGCGCTGAAGGTCGCCGCCGGGCTGCGCTGCACGTACTTCCAGGCGTGGGCGAAGGTGCGCGACGCACATGCCGCCGTCGAGTGGATGCCATCGACCTTCACGTACCTGCGGCGCGGAGATCTGCCGGAGGACTGGCACCACTATCTGCTTCGCCGAGTTCGTCAGCTGACCGAGGAGCAGGCACGTGAGGTGGATGCACATATGGCGGCGGTGGAGCTGCCATCGATCTCGCAGGACACCTATGAGAGGCAGGTCCGGCTCGCGGTCAAGCTCGCGACCGCAGGAGACCTGCCTACCCCGCCCGTGATGGCGCGCGACGTGGAGATCGTGGACATCAACACCGAGAAGGGCACGGCATCGTTGCTGGTGACGGGCCCGATTCTAGAGATCAAGGCGCTTGCGCACCGGCTCGACGTCGCATCCCGGACCGTGCAGAAGGCACAGCGGGCTGCGCTGGAGGCGGGAGAGGAGGGCCCGCTGCCCTTCGACATCGACCGTGACCTGGCCGAACGCGGCGCGGCGATGTCGTTGCGGACCCTGCGGTACGCGATCCTGACCCACTCGATCCTGGACCTCGACACAGTGGAAGAGACCTTGAAGCGCCCTGGGTTTCGTTCCGAGTCTCAGCAAGGAGAATCGGAACATGCCCAAGAAGTTCAGTCCAGAGCTGCGTGACCGCGCCGTGCGCATGGTCTACGACCGTCACGCCCGCGAAGGTGGTCCCCGCTCGCAGTCGATTCGTGCGGTCGCACCACAGCTCGGCGTTGGTGAGGAGACCCTGCGGATCTGGTGCAACCGCTACGGCCCCATCGAACCTGCCGGCCCGGGAGAGCCGCTCGAGGAGGAGAACCGGCGTCTTCGCCGCGAACTCGCCGAGGCGCGACGCGCTAACGAGATTCTGAAAGCCGCCTCAGCGTTTTTCGCAGCGGAACTCGACCGCCCCACGACGAAATGATCGCGTTCATCGACATGCAACGCGAGAAGTTCGGGGTCGAGGCCATCTGCCGCATCCTCGGTGCGACAGAATGTGGGTTCATCACCTCCCGCGGATACCGCGCCTCCAAGAGCAGGCCGACATCCGCTCGAAGCATGCGGGACGAGATGCTCGTAGAGGAGGTGCAGCGGATTCATCAGGAGAACTACAGCGTCTACGGGGTCCGGAAGATGTGGCACGCAATGCGCCATGCGGGATGGGATGTCGGTCGCGACCAAGTAGCAAGACTGATGAAGATCGCCGGCCTCCAGGGCGTCCGCCGAGGTCGCAAGCCCGTCACCACCCGTCCCGAAGCTGGAGTCGACCAGCGTCCCGACCTTGTCCAGCGGAGGTTCGTCGCGGACCGCCCGCAGCAGCTCTGGGTCGCCGACATCACCTACGTTCGGATGCTCACCGGATTCTGCTACGTCGCATTCATCACCGATGTCTTCAGCCGCAGAATCGTCGGCTGGGCGGTCGCGCCCACACTCCACACACAGCCGCTGCCATTGCTCGCACTGGAGCACGCACTTCTTTCCACCGGGACGAGCAGGAATGAAAGCGGATTGATCCACCACTCCGACAGGGGCAGTCAGTACGTCTCGCTGGCCTATTCGGACGCTCTCATCACGGCAGGAGTGAAAGCGTCAGTCGGCACCGTCGGAGATAGCTACGATAACGCGCTGGCCGAGACCGTAAACGGCCTCTACAAGGCGGAGTTGATCTACTCGAAGCGCATCTGGGAGTCCGTCAGCGAGGTCGAGCTCGCCACGATGGGCTGGGTCCACTGGTGGAATACGTCCCGGCTCCACGAAGCTCTCGACTACCGCACCCCCGCAGCGGTCGAAGCGGCCTACACTCACCCCACGACGACCGCGCCCGCGACCGTCTAACCACGGAACGAAGCCCAGGGCGCTTCACCTCGACGCCGTACAAGCTGCTCGTCACGGTCCCGGCGACAACGCTGATGGGCGTTGATGAAGCACCGGCGATGCTGGACGGCATGACCCCGATCCCGGCGGAGCTCGCGCGAGAGCTCGCGGCAGGGGAGAGCACCTGGCAGCGGATCCTCACGGATCCGATCACGGGAGCGTACCTCCCCGTCACCGCCACGACGTATCAGCCGACCGCACAGATGCGGCTCCTGCTGAGGCTGCGCCACCCCATATGCGCGGTCCCTGGTTGCAGTCGGCCGACGGCGATGGCGGCGGAGGACGACCACATCATCGAATACGACCACGACCACCCTGATCAGGGCGGGCAGACCTCGCTGTGGAATCTGCATCGACTGTGCTGGCAGCACCACCAGATGAAGACCGCAGGACGGATCGACCCCGAACGAGACCCGGCCGACGACCCCGGACAGGGTGACGGCACCACCACTGCCGGGGCGTTGGAGACGACATGGATGATCGACCGGGAGATCCGTGCGCGCGCCCGAGAGGACACCGACCTCCTGACCCCGCACACCGTCATGGCGATGCAGCGCGCCTCGCAAGCACACCAGCGCGTCCACGATGAGGCGGTCCGCCTCCATGCTGAGGAGAAGGCCCGCCCCCGCGCGGAGAGGGCTGCGGAGCAGCGCGCCGCAGCCTTCGCGACGGCACACCCCGGCCGAGGAGGGCGCCGGATCATCCCACCCGGCGCCACCCGCGACGAGACCGAACCGCCGTTCTGATCCGACCCCGGGGCCAGCTCGAAGGGCGAGAGCGCCACGCTCGCAGAGAACTCCTGGCGGACCTGACATCGATGTGAGGGACCCCCTCGCACTGCGCCCCGCAGTACGAGCAGGGGTCTCACAGGGGTGGCATGTCCCTCCGCGTGCCCACCTCAGACGAGAGAGATCTCCCGTCCCGCCGCTGCTGACTCGTAGATCGCCTCCAGGATGCGCACGATCTCGACCCCGTGCCACGCCGGGGCGATCGACTCCGCACGGCCCAGCGAAGCATCCACGAAGTTCTGGATCTCGTTGGCGAAGCCAGTGCCGAGCTCGAAGGTGCGCGAGGCGATCTGCGGCTCGATGTTCACCACCGAGTCATGCATCTCGGTAGCGATATGGAGCGCGGGCTCGAGCACCGCGCCGCCCTTCTCGCCGTATACCGAGACATCGATCGAGTCCTTGGTGGCATGCAGCGAGTACGAGCAGTCCAGCAGCAACGAGACGCCGTTCTCGAAACGGATCACCGCATTGGCGAGATCCTCGACGGTGTTCCTGCTGGGGTCGTAGTCCGCGACCTTGTAGCGGGGCATCGTGGTGATGTTCCCGCGGCTGCCCAGCTTGTCGTAGGTGTTGCCGCTGACCGAGACCACCTTGGGGCTACCCATCAGGTACCAGCAGAGGTCGAGCACATGGATGCCGATGTCCAGCAGCGGGCCGCCGCCGGAGATCTCCTTGTCCGCGAACCAGCCTCCGGGATTGCCCACCCGGCGAATGCAGCTGGCCTTGGCGTAGTAGATCTCTCCCAGCTCCTCCGCGTCGATGAACGACTTCAGCACCTGGCAGTTCGGGGAATGGCGGCGCACGAAGCCGACCTGCACCACCCGGTCGCTCGCCTCGACCGCCTGCTGGATCTGCTCGGCCTCCGCGAGGGTGCGGGCGATCGGCTTCTCCACCAGCACATGCTTACCCGCCTCGATGGCGGCGATCGCCCAGGAGGCGTGCGAGTTGTTCCAGGTGCAGATGGAGACGCCGTCGATCTCGGGGTCGGCGAGCAGCTCCTGCGGATCGGCGTACGCACGTCGGGCGCCGAACTCATCGGCCACGGACTGCGCCCGCTCGAGATTCATGTCAGCGACCGCGATCAGCTCGACATCGGGATTCTTCGAATACGCGGTGAGGTGGCACTGGGCGATGCTGCCGGCGCCGATGACGCCGACTCGGAACTTTGACATGGAGATCTCTTTCGTGACAGGTGGGCTGGACAGCACAGGGGTCGGGCAGTGGGTGCAGGTGGTCAGGCGAACAGGCTCTTGGCGTAGGCGATCCCGCGCTCGCAGCCGAGCAGGCAGTCCTCCCAGCCCTCGAACTCGATCGCGGCGAAGCCCGCGAAGTCGGACTCCTCGATCGCTCGGGCGACCGCGCGCAGGTCGACGTCGCCGTTGCCGACCACCGCTCCTCGCAGGTGCTTCCCGCCGCGGCTGCGGAACCAGCCGGCGCCTGGAGCGGCGTCGGCCGGGCGGAGATAGAAGTCCTTGAAGTGCACGACCATCGCGTACGGGAGGTTCTGGGCGACCGAGACCTCGGGCATCTCGTCCACGCACACGAAGTTGCCGACGTCCAAGGTGGTCAGGAAGTTCGGCTCGTCGACCGCGTGGATGATCCGACGCACCCGCTCCGCGGACTGCACGAAGAAGCCGTGGTTCTCGAGGCTGGTGGTGATGCCCTTCGTCGCGGCGTACTGGGCGATCTGCTTGCAGGCGGCGACGATCGTGGGTAGGACCTGCTCGAACAGGGGTGTGTCGTCACCCTCGTGACCGGTGTGGGGCACCACGTCATGGCGCATCCGGGTGATCCCGAGCAGCTCGGCGAGATCCACATACTTCTTCACCCGCTCGATCTGCGCCTCCAGGATGGAGGGATCGTCGGAGGAGAGGTCCGCGCCGACGGCGAGGTTGGTCAGCGGCACCCCGGCAGCCTCTGCGGCGGCTCGGATCTGTGCCACGTACGCGCGGTCGGAGGCGATGTTCGGAATCGGCGAGCTCGGATCGTCGCCGAGGACGGCGAGCTCGAGATGCTCGCCCTCGCTCGCGGCGACCCACTCGATGACCTGCGGGAGTGTCATCTCTCCGGTGGAGAGCTTGGAGTGGAAGCTGTAGGAGCTGAAGCCGAAGGTGATGTCGGAGGTCATGCGGATCCTTCGCAGTCGAGGGAGGGCGGGGGAGGTCGGGCTCTGGTCGAGTCAGGTCGAGTCAGGTCGAGTCGGGGCGAGGCGGGTCAGGCGCGGGCGTCCAGCAGGCGGGGCCAGGGCGCGGGAACGTCGGGGATCCCGAAGATCTGAGCGGAGCCATGGGAGAAGGCGAGGCCGAGGGCGCCCACCAGGGCGCCGTCGGTGGTCAGCCGCGCGGCGACCACTTCGGTGGGCTGCCCGGTCATCAGCAGCTCGTCCAGCGCGCGTCGCAGCGGGTCGAGCAGGGTGTCGCCGGCGCGGGAGAGGCCGCCTCCGATGACCACCCGTGCGGGGTCGAGCGTCAGCAGCACGGTGGCGAGGCGTGGCGCGATCTGGGTGCAGAACTCCTGGATCTCACGCTGTGCGGCGGCGTCACCATGGGCGGCCCGGTCCAGCAGGGGTTCGGCCTCGTCGCCGGTGGACCATCGCAGGCGCCCACGCTGCGAGCTCTCTGTCCAGCGCATTCCCCGCTGGCTGCCGAGCTCACCGGCGAGTCGGTGTGCGCCCTGCAGGATCCGCCCCTCGAGGATCGCCGCGACCGAGATCCGGTTGCCGAGCTGCACGAACAGCATGCTGTCCGTCTCCGCGCCGAGGTGATGTTCGGCGAATGCCGCGAGCTTGATGTCGTTCTCCACCGCCACCGGGCAGCCGAGACGCCGCCCGAGCTCTCCGGAGAGATCCAGGCCCACGAGGTCGGGCGCGGCGAGGCTCTGGGTGATCCGACCGTCGGGGCCGAGGATGCCCGGGGCGGCGATGCCGAGGGCACCGGGCATGTGCCCGGTCTCGCGAACCGCTCGTTCGAGTGCGTCGAACGGATCGGGGTCGTTCAGAGGGACGACGGCGCGAGTGAGGACCTGACCGGCGGCGTCGGCGACCAGGCAGCGCACCGTGCGAGCGCCGATGTCCAGGGCCGCGATGGTCGAGACCGAAGGTTCGAAGGAGAAGTGACGAGCTGGGCGCCCCGCCGCGCCCGAGGCGGCGACCGGGGCGGGGATGGCGGCACCGGCGGCCCCGAGGTCCTGCAGCACGGCATCGACGGTGGGGCGGGAGAGCCCGGTGGCGGCGGCGATCTCGGCGACGGTGAGCGCGCGGCCCGCCTCCCGCAGGACGAGCAGGCAGTCGCGGGCATTGGATCGGCGCACTGCTGAGGCTGTGGTCATCGAACGGTCCGCCCTCGTGATCGCTTGTCCGGGGACGGTTTGGTAACCCGGTTGCACAATGTGCTCCCAGTGTGACGGCTCCGGGGAGCGGGCGTCAACCTCCGGCGGTGGTCGAGCGGGTGGGAGGATCGAGGGATGGAGATCCCCCTGGAGCAGTCCTATGCCGCCGCGGTCCCCGAGCTCTCGGTCCCCTGGCGCGCAGAGGCGCCCCCTCACCCCGAGCTGGTGTGGTTGAACGAGGAGCTGGCGCGCGAGCTCGGATACTCCCCGGCCTGGCTGCGCGGGGAGGAGGGCCTCTCGCTGCTCACCGGGCAGATCGACGGCACCACGGCGCAGGCCTATGCCGGGCACCAGTTCGGCAGCCCGAATCCCCAGCTGGGAGATGGCCGGGCGGTGCTGCTTGGCGACCTCGTGGACACCGGGGGCCACCGCCGCGACCTGCATCTCAAAGGCGCCGGACGCACACCCTTCGCACGTGGCGGCGATGGGAAGGCGCCGCTGGGCCCGATGCTCCGCGAGGCCGTCATCGGTGAATGGCTCCACGCCCTCGGGATCCCCACCACCCGGGCGCTCGCAGTCCTCAGCACCGGGGAGCAGATCGCGCCGCGACAAGGGGTGACGCCGGAGCCGGGCGCGCTGCTGGTGCGGGTCGCCGCCAGCCATCTGCGCGTGGGGACCTTCGAGTACGCCACCTGGCACCTGGATCCCGAGGCGCAGGAACGCCTCGTGGAATACACGATCCAGCGGCACCATCCCCAGGCCGACGGGCCGCTCGGACTGCTCGAGGCGGTCGTTCGATCGCAGGCGGAGCTGGTGGCGCAGTGGATGCTGGCCGGCTTCGTGCACGGAGTGATGAACACCGACAACATGGCGCTCTCCGGCGAGGGCATCGACTACGGGCCCTGCGCCGTGCTCGATGTCCACCGCCGCGGCGCCGTGTTCAGCTCGATCGACCGCGGCGGCCGCTACGCCTACGGGAACCAGCCTGGGATCGCGCTGTGGAACCTCTCCCGTTTCGCCGAGACCCTGGTGCCGCTGCTCGACGCGGATCCGAACCAGGCGATCGAACAGGCCACCGCGGTGCTCGAGCGGTATGAGGGGTGGTACCTGGAGGCCCATGGGCGCGGACTCGCGGCGAAGCTCGGGATTCCGCGGGGCGAGCAGACCGAGCAGGCTGGAGTGGGAACCGCGGAGGTGGAGGAGCTCGGTGCAGCGCTGTTCGACCTGCTCGAGGAGCAGGAGGTGGACCACACGGGGTTCTTCCGGGCGCTCGGCGAGG
Organism: Brachybacterium sp.; assembly: GCF_052095815.1. Taxonomy (NCBI): domain Bacteria; kingdom Bacillati; phylum Actinomycetota; class Actinomycetes; order Micrococcales; family Dermabacteraceae; genus Brachybacterium; species Brachybacterium sp. The sequence goes on from NZ_JBQDLF010000072.1 coordinate 8,184, forward strand.
GCTCCGCAGCAGCCCTGTTCAAGGATCCGGCGCCGTTCGAGCGCTGGGATGCGCGCCTGCGCGGCCTGCGGGGCGACGGACCGCCGGCCGAGACCGCCCGCAGGAACATGGCCCACGTGAATCCCGCGATCGTCCCTCGGAACGTGCACCTCGACGCCGCCCTGCGCGCCGCGCACCTCGGGGATGTTCAGCCGGTGCGGACGATGCTGGACGCGGTCGGCCGCCCGTTCGAGCGACGGGCGGAGCACGCGCATCTCGAGGAGGCCGGTGACGGCGGAGAGCACTTCCTGACGTTCTGCGGGACCTGAACCCGCCCGCCCCGGTTCCCGCGCGTCCGATCGGTCGGGGCCGCCGGGAGGGCCGGTGATACGGTCGCCTCACCGACCCCCCCCCGACGTGAGGAGACGCCATGAACAGCACCCTCGAAGGACGCAAGATCCTGCTGTTGACCAGCAATTTCGGTACGGAGACCGACGAGATCACAAAGCCGCTCGCGACGCTTCGCGAGGCGGGTGCGACCGTCACCGTCGCCGCTCCGGAGACCGGCGTGGTCACGACCCTGGAGCGCGATCGCGAGCCCGGCCCCGAGGTTCCGGTCGACGCGACCCACGACTCCGTGAAGGCCGCCGATTTCGACGCCCTGGTGCTGCCCGGCGGCACCCTGAACGCCGACTCGCTGCGCGCCGACGAGACCGCACAGTTCCTGGTGCGCTCCTTCGCCGCCGACGGCAAGCCGATCGCAGCGATCTGCCACGCGCCGTGGCTGCTCGTCGAGACAGGCCTGGCCGACGGTCGCGAGCTCACCTCCGTCCCCACCATCCGCACCGACCTCACCAACGCGGGCGGGAAGTGGACCGATGAGGAGGTGGTGATCGACGACTCCGCCGGCTCCCGCCTCATCACCTCACGCACCCCCGATGACCTCGCCGCCTTCAACGCGGCGATCATCAACTCCCTCAGCTGACCCGCCTCCAGGAGGAAGCCATGACACAGCCGCAGAATCCGCAGAATCCCGCCGAGGATCCGGAGCTCGACCAGATCGCCGCGACCAGCGAGGACGAATATGCGCGCGGAGCCGACGAGGGGCCCGGTGAGGTGAGCATCGACGACGCACTGGAGACCGACCGGGTCCTCGCCGAGGGGCCGGAGTCCCGCAACGCCGACGGCTACGGCTTCGACGCCGACCGCGACCGCGGAGGCGATGACTCGACCGCCGCTGAACAGGGCAACCGGGATGAGGACCGCATGGAGGCCGAGACCGCTGAGCAGGAGCTGCCCGAGCTCTGAGGCTCCGGCCGTCGAAGCTCAGCGGGTCGAGGCTCAGTGGGTCGAGGCTCAGGCGGCCAGCGCCGCGAGGATCCTCTCGTCGACCGCATGCCGCGCCCGCAGGTGCTCACCGACGTCATAGGAGAACGACGAGTAGGTGAGGGTGCCGCCCTCGTCGATCAGGGCCTTCGCGCTGGGCCGGTCGGTGAGCTCTGCGAGCCAGGTCAGCGCCCGATGATCGGCCATGGCCTGCGCAAAAACGCGGTGCCGGAGGGAGAGCCAGGGGCTGCCGTCGGGCCCGGGGTAGACCGCGAAGGCATCGCCGCCGAAGAAGGGTCCGCCGGCACAGGTGTCCTCGAAGGGGTCGATCGGGCGCAGCGAGAACTGCGTCCACCAGAAGTTGTACCCCCAGTGCAGGAAGCCGGGGGCGTCGAAGGCGAAGAGCTGCCGGCCCAGCACCCGGTTGCGCACCGACGGCAGCGAGATGAACCGGTTGGCGACGTCCCGGCCCTGGGAGACGCAGTAGTACACCCAGGGGCGCCTGCCTGCCTCGAGGAACGGGCCCGCGTGGTTCGTGGCCACGATCGGAGTGTCCACGACGCCCTGTTCGGCGAAGACCAGGGAGCTGAGCGCGTCGACCACCTGGGCGCCCTCAAGCAGATCTGCGACCTGGCCCTTCGCCGCCCGGTAGGACCCCAGCTGATTCTGGTGCGGCTCATCAGAGATGTGCCACAGGACCTGCCCGTCCCAGTGCTCCTCGAGATGGGCGCGCAGGGCAGGGATCATCGCCTCCAGCAGCCGACGGTAGTCAGGGGAAGTGGCCGAGACATGCCAGCCGAAGCGATGCTCGAGGCCTGAGGCCGTCTCCACCTGGATCGCGGGGGTGTGCTGGGCACCCCACTGCGTGAACAGGTGCGCGATCTCGATGCCGGTGAAGCCCAGCTCCCGGCAGATCCCCAGCCAGCGGTCCAGCCGGGAGAAGTCGAACGCATAGGAGCCGTCCAGTTCACGGATCCCGATCAGCTGCACGAACGGCCGGGTGTGGCCCTCGGCGGTGTCCAGCGGTGGGGTCCAGGTGGGGGTGAGCACCGAGTTCACGTCCATCGCCCGCGCGGAGGCGAGGAAGGCCTCGATCAGCTCCCAGTGGCGCTCGGAGAACACCTCGACGTCGTAGTAGGTGGAGAGGCTGTCGGCGTGGAACCAGTGGGTGTTGGTGATCGACAGCAGGGGCAGGCGGTAAGGGTGGAGGCGCAACTGCGCGGTGTGCTCGGCGAGGACCTGCTCCCCTGTCTCCCCGCAGAGGGTGATCGTGAGGGCGTGGTCGCCGGCGTCGGCCTCCTCCGTGGCGAGGACGTCGATCCACAGCGACTCCCAGCGGCCGGGGGTCACGTGGACGGAGTCATCGCGGAGCGGCTCGAGCAGGTCCGGGTACTCGCCCGGGGCGGTGACCAGGTAGTGCTCGTCGGCGTTCTCCGGAGCAGGGGAGGAGACGGGGACGCGTCGCACAGCGTGCACCTGGGCACGGTCGGCGAGCGGGCCGGCGAGCCGGACCCGGACTGTGCCGAGGGAGTCCTCCTCGAGCCGGAGCGCCACCTGCACGGACAGCACCTCCCCGAGGAAGCCGGAGGCGTGGGCGCCGCCGATCAGCTCGGCGGGGCGCGGCGCGGTCTCGCCGAGCACCTTCTCCAGGGAATCGGTCAGGACGGACTGCACGGGTACTCCTCATCGAGCGCGGGGATGCGGCCGCCCACCATCCTCACATGCCGACCTCACCCGTCGGAAGGTCTGTCGTCGTCCTTCTCAGAAACCCATTCCAACAGGTCTCCCGGCTGGCATTGGAGCACCTCGCACATCGCTTCCAGGGTGCTGAAGCGCACCGCCTTGGCGCGGCCGTTCTTCAGCACCGCGACATTCGCCGGCGAGATCCCGACGCGCTCCGCGAATTCGCCCACGGAGAGCTTGCGCCGGGCGAGCTCGACATCGATCCGCACCACGATCGGCATCAGATCACCGCCTCCATCTCCTCGCGCAGCATCGTGGCGTGGACCAGCAGCGTGCGCATCACGCCCATCAGCAGTGCCATCCCGACCCCGGCGATCGCCCCCAGCACCAGCAGCAGCATCCAGGCGGGGGGACCGCCGACGGTGAAGGACTGGTAGCCGAGCGTTCCCACGCACACCGCGCTCGCGGCGAGGAAGGCCCCGATGATTCCGTCCACCCAGCGCAGGGAGCCGGCGGCGAAGACCTCACCGCGACGGGTGATGCCGAGCAGGCGCAGCGTGCACACGAGCGCTACCTCGACGCACGCCAGGCCGGCGATCGACAGCAGCAGGATCGGCCAGCGCATGAACGCTTCGGCCGGCAGCTCGGCGGCGAGCACGCCGGAGAGCCAGGGGAGGACCACAAGCTGCAGGATCGCGGTGAGCAGCAGTGCGATGCCCAGCAGTATGCGCAGCAGATCAACGCTCAGACGAGAGAACATGCATCGAGTATCACCGCGTATCTATCGAAAGTCAATCGATGTCAGCGTCTGCGATTAATCCATTGCGGTCGCCGGCGGGACGTCCTACGGTGGTCGGACACTCGAGAGGAGGTGATCCGAGAAGTGATTTCTTCTAGGACCTGTGAGGTGGCTCGCCGCTGAGGCGACCGTTCATCCGGACGCGCAGCGAATACCACCGAGCTGCCGGGACCCCCAGGGGTCGGATCTCGTCCATCCGACCAGCGCACCGCGCGACCTGGGGGTCTTCCCCTGCCCGCTGGCCTGCCGTCCTCTCCGCTGGCCCGCCGCCGTGCCCATTAGCCTGCTGTCATGACGAATGCACCCCAGTACGCGCCGATCGAACTGATCGCGACCCGGATCGACGAGGATGCCGCGCTGCGCTCGACCGGCGCTGGCACCGACACCGACACCGGCGCCGACAGCCTCGTCGAGCCGCCGATCGTGCTGCTGCTCCACGGCCTGGGCAGCCACGAGGGCGACCTCGCGGGACTGGTGCCCTACCTCCCGCCGCACTTCACCTACGTCTCCCTGCGGGGCATCTACTCCTATGTGCAGGGCTACGCCTGGTTCGAGATGCCGGTGGATCCGGAGCGCCCGGAGTCGCTGCAGACCTCCGCCGCAGCGGTCGAGGCGTGGATCGCCGCGCAGAGCGCACCCGTCGTCGGCGCGATCGGCTTCTCCCAGGGCGGAGCGCTCGCGCTGCAGCTGCTACGTCGCGATGCGAAGGCGCTGGGCTTCGTGGTGAACCTCTCCGGTTTCCCGTTCCCCGCCGCGATGCCCGGCGATGCCGCGCTCGCTGAGGCCGCGCCGCCCGCGCTGTGGGGCCACGGCGGTATGGATCCGCACTTCGACGCCGAGCGGGAGGAGCAGGTCCGGACGTTCATGAGCGCACACACCCGCCTCGAGGAGGAGCGTCGGCCGTACCTCGCGCACGCCGTGGACGAGATCGAGCTGCGGGCGATCGCCGCATTCCTGCAGCGGCGGGCCGACGAGCATCGGGACGAGCATCGGACCGAGCGCTGAGTGGCCCCGCACACCTGCCCCCACTCTCAGGAATCGGGTTGTAGCATTCCGTCATCCCCCTTCGAGAGCCGGAGCGGGGCATGAGGAGCACCAGGAGATCATGAGCGCCGCCAGCGACGCCCCGAGTGACAGTCCCAGGCCTTCGGGCCTGA
>NZ_JBQDLF010000073.1:0-11900 GCF_052095815.1 Brachybacterium sp.
GCCTCCGGGGTGGAGTCGACGACCTGGCCGATGATCGGGTTCCCGAAGAAGCCGTTGAAGGAATCGATGGTCAGGGCGATCTGCCCGGTGGTGAACAGGTCGCCCAGATCGCCGCCGATGCCGTCGGGGTGGATGACCCCGGCGTCCCACAGCTTCTTCTCGAACTCCATGACCTGCTCGAAGGCGTCTGTCATCAGCACGTTCGTGACTTTGCCGGAGTCATCGATCTGCCAGGTGGTGCCCGCACGGAACATCCACTCGAACATGGCCTGCTCGTTCCCACCGATGGTGGCCATGCCCCAGATCTGCTTGCCGTGGGCCGTTCCGAGGGCCGCGATATCGGTCATGACCTGCAGCCATTCCTCGGCGGTGGAGCCCATGGAGTCGTGGCCCGCCAGGCGCATCAGGTCGGCGCGCACGAGCGGGAAGTTGGTCAGGAACGGGTTCTCGTTGGGGACGCCATAGATGTGGCCATTCTTGGCCGAGACCTGCCAGGCATTGGTGGAGACGTTGGCGAGGTTCGGCCACTGCAGGATGTTGTCCCCGGAGAGCACCTCGGAGAGGTCCGCGAAGGCGCCGTCGGCCAGCGCGCGCTGGCCGATCGCGTCGGTGTCCTGCACGAAGGACAGATCGGGGACCGTGCCCGAGGCGATCGTGGTGGAGAACTTGTCGTTGTACCCGTCGGCCGCCGTGAGCGTGGGAGTGAAGGTGACGTTCAGCCGCTCATCGAGCTGCTGCCAGTAGTCGTTCTTCTCGCGAGGGCGCGGGGGTGCACCCCACAGCACCTGGAACGTGGTGATCTCTTCGCCGCTGCCCGGGGCTTCCTCGACGGAGGTGAAGTACTCCTGGACGGGCGCGGTGAAGATCATCGGCATGCCCTCCACCTCGGAGGCGATACCGCCCTCCGGGACCGGGGGCTCGACGTAGGTGGGCAGGGCGAGGTCCTGCTCCTCGAAGCCGCCCGAAGCAGCGCCCCCGGAGCCGCCACCGCAGGCGGCCAGTCCGGTCACGGCGAGGGCAGTCCCACCGAGGCCGAAGACGGCGCGGCGGGAGGGGCGGAACTGGCGGGGTGACACGGTGGTCATGACGCTCTCCTTTGAGGTCGACAGGCGCGAACTAAACCAAACACCTAACGACCGTTAGGCGTTCATGTCGAGGAGCATATACGCGCCCCCGAGGCCTGTCTCTGACTTGGGCCATCACGATCGAATAACGGCTTCCGAGGTGGCCTCGCGCGCGAGCATATCTTTGCGAACGCCCCCACGGACGCCCCTGACCAGGCATTATGCACAGAAGCGAGGGTTGGTGGCCCGTCCTTCCAGGCGCTGCTGTCGGCGCCGCTCCACCCCGGCGACCGGAGGGAGAGCCCCTTGCCCGCCCTCACGACACCGGGGCGCAGTGCACCGACCACCGCAGGGTAGCGGCGGAGAACGAACTGGGGACCGGGTGGACTATCCGATGGCGGTGTCGACGAGCTCTGCTCCCACGTGGTGGATGACACCGGGCGGGTCGGCGCGGCGTTCCATGCCTATGCCGGCTCCGCTCCCGGCGTGGCACCACTGCACAAGGCGCATCCGGACGCCCCGCTCCGGTTCACCGAGAAGAGCGGCAGCCAGGCCCCCCCCAAGCCCTATGAGGCCGACTTCGCCGATGGGATCTGGTGGATTGTCCAACCAGCTCTCCCTGCCGGCGCTGCGGCATCACCACCGCGGCGCGATCCTCTTTAACCTGGTGCTCGACCAGGTGCTCGCGACCTTCGTACTGGCCGTGCACCAGCGGCGGCGCGGCAGGCACTGAGTCGAGCCCGGCGCTCGGCCCGGGCCCGCTCGGCGGGCGGCACTCAGTGACGATCACACCGGACGTGCCCCGAGGAAGACCTCTCGGGGCGCGGCCGAGCGGCCGTCACCACTCCGCGGTGCGCTCCTTCAGTGCGCGGTACGCCTCGAGCACCTCGGGCGTCGCCCCGCCGCCGACGGTCCGGGAGCCGGTGAGCTCCCAGGCGGGGGGCTCCTCGGTGCCGGCGAGCGCCCAGGCGGCCTGGCGGGCGGCGCCGAGGGCGACGTACTCCGCGGGCGGGGCGAGCGTGACCTCGCGGCCGAAGACCGCGGGGGCGAGCTGCTGGACTGCTTCGCTGCGGGCCGCTCCGCCGATCAGGGTGATGCCGGCGGCTGCGGTGCCGGTGCGCTCCTCGAGCGCCGCGATCCCGTCGGCGAGCGAGCACAGCAGACCCTCGACATAGGCGCGGGCGATGTCCTCGCGAGTGGTGGCGGTGCTCATGCCGGTGAGCGTGGCGCGGGCGTCGGGCCGGTTCGGGGTGCGCTCGCCGTCGAAGTAGGGCAGCAGGGTCACGCCGTGCGCGCCGGGCACGCTCGCGAGCGCGAGCTGCGCCATCTCCTCGTGGGAGACGCCGAGCAGGGTGCGGCCGGCCTCGAGGATGCGAGCGGCGTTGATGGTGGTGGCCATCGGCAGGAAGCGACCGGTGGCGTCGGCGAAGCCGGTGACGGTGCCGCTCGCATCGTTCGGGCGGGTGGGGCTGACCATCGCGCAGACGCCCGAGGTGCCGATCGAGACGGAGACGTCGCCCTCGCTCTGGGACAGGCCGAGCGCCGCACCCATGTTGTCGCCCGTGCCGGCGGCGATAGCGGCACCGTGCGGGGTGCGGGCCATGACCTCCTGCGGCGAGCCGGGCAGGCGCGGCAGCTCGAGCGAGCGGCCCAGCGCGAGCTCGACCAGCTCGGGCTTCCACTCCTCGGTGGCGGTGGAGTAGTAGGCGGTGCCGGAGGCGTCGCCGCGATCGGTGAAGGCCTCTCCCCCGCCCGCGAGGTGGCGGGAGACGTAGTCGTGGGGCAGCAGCACGCTCGCGGCGCGCTTCGCGTTCCCGGGCTCCTCGTCGCGCACCCAGCGCAGCTTCGAGGCGGTGAAGGAGGCGACCATCAGGCTGCCGATCTCCTCGACCGACGCCTCGGGCCCGCCCATCTCTTCGATCAGCGCAGCGGCCTGCGGTGCGGAGCGGGTGTCGTTCCACAGCAGCGCGTCACGCACCACCTCGCCCTGTGCGTCGAGCAGCACCATGCCGTGCTGCTGGCCGCCGACGGACACCGCCTCGGCCCGCTCGAGCAACGGCCCGGCAGCCTCGTCGACCGCGGCGAGCCAGACCCGAGGATCGACCTCGGTGCCCTCGGGATGGGCGGCGCGGCGCTCCACGAGCACCTCACCGGACTCCGCGTCGACGAGGAGGGCCTTGGTGGCCTGGGTGGAGGAGTCGATGCCGAGGACCAGGGGTGCCATCGAGAGGCCTTTCCGTCAGTGGAGATGATGGGAGCGAGGATATGCCGGACGTGGGGAGAGGTCACGGGCCCGGCATGGGTCGGGCCCGGCACGAGCCGAGGCGGCACGTGCCGGGCCCGGGACGACTCAGGCGCGGAAGCCGAGCAGGTGCTGCATGGCCAGCTGCTGCAGGCGCACGAAGCCGTAGTTGCGCTCGCCGGCCTTGTCGGCGTCGAAATCCTCGAAGGTGGAGCGGTCCGCGATGAGGTCGTCCAGGGTCTCGCCCTCGGCGAGGGTGGACTGGGCGAGCTCCTCGATGCCGGAGTACTTCATCGCCTCCTGGACCTCGGAGTCCTGACGGAACGCGAGGGCGCGCTCCTTGAGCATCAGGTACATCTCCATGTTCGCCGCGGCGGAGTCGTACTGACCCTGCTCGTGCTCGGTGCGCGAGGGCTTGAAGTCGAAGTGACGGGCACCCTCGTAGGCGCCGGGCTTCGACGCGAAGCCGTTCTCGAGCAGGTCGACGGTGAAGAAGGCGGAGATCAGGTCGCCGTGGCCGAACACCAGGTCCTGGTCGTACATCGGGCCGTGCTGGCCGTTGAGGTCGATGTGGAACAGCTTCTCCGCCCACAGCGCCTGGGCGAGGCCGTGGGTGTAGTTCAGCGTCGCCATCTGCTCGTGGCCGGTCTCGGGGTTGATGCCCACGATGTCGCCGTGCTCGAGCTGCTCGATGAAGGCCAGAGCGTGGCCCACGGTGGGCAGGAAGATGTTGCCGCGGGGCTCGTTGGGCTTGGGCTCGAGGCCGATGCGCAGGTCGTAGCCCTTGTCCTTGATGTAGCCGGCCACGGTGTCCAGGCCCTCGCGGTAGCGCTCGAGCGCGGCGAAGAGGTCCTTGGAGCCGTCGTACTCCGAACCCTCACGGCCGCCCCACATCACGAAGGTGCTCGCACCGAGCTCGGCGGCGAGGTCCACGTTCGCGAGGACCTTGCGCAGGCCGAAGCGGCGCACGTCGCGGTCGTTGGAGGTGAAGGCGCCGTCCTTGAAGACGGGGTGGGCGAAGGTGTCGGTGGTGACCATCTCGATCACGAGGCCGGTCTCGTCGGTGACGGACTTCAGCTGGTCGATGATCGTCTGGCGCTCGGCGGGGGTCGCGTCGAAGGGGACCACGTCGTTGTCGTGGAAGGTGAAGCCCCAGGCGCCGAGCTCGGAGAGCTTGCGGATGTGGGCGCTCAGCTCGAGCGGCGGGCGGGTGGCGGAACCGAACTGGTCACGGGCCTCCCAGCCGGTGGTCCACAGACCGAAGGAGAACTTGTCGTCGCGAGTGGGGGTGGGGGCGGCCATGGAAGGCTCCTTCGTCGTTGCGTATGGCGTGCTCTCGGCGGGCTGTCATCGCCGCGCCGCTGTTAGTAAGTTACAGTAACTAACGCAGTCGTGCCAAGCTGTTCCCAGATATTCCGGGTCAGCATGCCGCCGCTGCCCGCATCGGAGCCGGCGAAAGGGGCACAGGTGCAGTCCACCCATCTGCGTGAGCACAACCTGTCCATCATCCTCAGCACGCTGGCCACAGCCGCCTCGACCGCCTCCCCGCTCTCCCGCGCCGGGCTCGCCAAGCACACCCGGCTCACCAAGCCGACCGTCTCCAAGCTGGTCGAGGAGCTGGTGGGCGCGGGGCTGGCCGAAGAGGGCACACCCATCTCCGCCGGGGCCGGGCGGCCGATGGTGCCACTGACCCCCGCCCGCGGCACGCTGCTGGCGATCGGGCTCGAGATCGCCGCCGATCACGTCGCCTGCCTCGGCATCGACCTGGCCGGCGAGGTGCTGAGCCATCGGATCGAGTACCGGAAGGTCACCGCGACCTCCGCCGAGGAGTCGATCGACCTCGCCGCCGAGCTGGTGGGCAAGGTGCGCGCCGACGCCGGCGACCTGCCGGTGGTCGAAGTGGTCGTCGCCGTCCCCGGCCGCATCGCCCCGGACGACGGACGGGTGCTCTCCGCCCCGAACCTGGACTGGACCGAGGTGCCGCTCGTGGGGCGGCTGATCGCCCATCCGGAGCTCGCAGGCCTCTCGGTGCGCGCCCAGAACGACAACCGCCTCTCCGTGCTCACCGAGATCGATCATCGTCCCGACGAATCCTTCATCTACCTGCGCGGTTCCACCGGCATCGGCGGTGCGGTGGTGCTCGACGGAGCCCTCATGACCGGCGCGCACGGCTGGGCCGGCGAGTTCGGGCACACGGTGATCGAGCCGGGTGGCGCGACCTGCCGCTGCGGCCGCCAGGGTTGCCTGGAGGCGTACGTCTCGTATCACGCACTGCGGGAGCGGGCGGGGCTCAGCGACGACATCCTCATCGAAGACCTGGTCGATGCGCTCGCCCTGACTCGGGACCGTGCCGAGGTGATCGGCATGATCGGGCGCTCGCTGGGCCTGGCGATCGCCAATGCCCTGAACGTGCTGGACCTGACCACCGTGGTGCTCTCGGGATACCTGGCGCCGATCGCCGACGAGCTCGAGCCGGTGATCCGCGAGACCGTGGAACGCCACGCTCTGGCGGTCGAGGCCGGCCCGGTGCTGATCGCGCGCTCGGACGGCCAGGTCGACCCGGCCCTGCATGGCGCAGCACGCGCGGCCCTGCAGCCGGTGTTCAACGCCCCCGGGGCGTGGATCGCCCGCGCGCACCACATCACGGCCTGACATCACGGCCTGAGCCGCAGCCACCGCCACCCCCACCCCACCGGCACAGCCGTAGCCGCGACGGAGCGGCCGACGGGCCCGGCGCCACCCGCCCCGCCGGGCGGAGCGAAACTCCGCGATCCCACCGCACGTCTCGGCGGCCCGGCAGGCCGCCGTTTGGTGACTTCACCACCAGAAACATGACATTCCCGCCTGCGCAACTTTTCGATGACTTTTCAGAATCTAAGCATCGGCTCTATCGTGGCGCAATGTCCACTGTGACCTGCGGGGGCGCTCGGGAGCGCACAAGGTTTCACGTTCTCTGCAATGCCCTTGACCGCCCGTCGGCCGCTCCCTACTCTGGTGACGGACAACCCGTGGGGTATAAGTTTTCGAGAAACTTTTCATTCCATGGGAAGGGACGAATCGCGGCAGGGACGCTGCGACCAGTCCCTTCCCGACGGGCTGCGCCGCCGCCAGCTCACAGCTGAACCTGCGGCAACGGATGCTCGGCCGCGCACGATGCTCCACGAATCCGCTCTCTCATCTCGCCCCAGGAGTTCCCGATGATCACCCCCCGCTCACCGCTCACCAGCCGCCGCACCTTCGTGGGCCTGACCGCCGCGACCCTCGGCGCGCTCACCCTCGCCTCCTGCGGAGGCTCCGAAGAGGCCGAGGTCGACGCCGCCTCCCAGAACGTCGGCGCGATGGAGACCTTCGAAGCCGATCAGCAGTTCAAGGCCACCGAGCCGATCACCGTCTCGATCCTGTGGACGGACTGGCCCGAACAGCCCGTCAAGGAGACCTGGCAGGTCTTCGACCGCATCAAGGAGCTGACCAATGTCCAGCTCGAGCTCACCCACGTCCCCTTCAGCGACTCCGTCGAGAAGCGCAGCCTGCTGATCAGCGCGGGTGATGCGCCCACGATCATCCCCCTGATCTACCGCGGCGACGAGACCCCCTTCGTCTCCTCCGGCGCGATCCTGCCGATGAGCGACTTCGTCGAGCACATGCCCAACTTCCGCAAGTACGTGGAGGAGTGGGACCAGGCCGAGATGGTCGAGAACCTCAAGCAGGCGGACGGGAAGTACTACATGCTTCCGGGCCTGCAGGAGGTCTGGGTGCCGTCGTTCTCCCTGATCATCCGTACGGACGTCTGGGAGGAGATCGGGATCGGGATCCCCTCGACCTGGGATGAGGTCCACGAGGGGCTGCAGGCCATCAAGGAGAAGTACCCTGACTCGCTCCCGCTGGCCGACGGCTTCGAGGGACAGTCCCTGATCAACTACGGCGGCTACTCCTTCGGCACCCGCGCCGGCTGGGGCTTCGGGGACGGGACGATCGGCGGGCAGGACGGCGAGCCGCTCCGCTACGCGGCGACCACCGAGGAGTACAAGGCGATGGTCGAGTACTACCGCGCCCTCGTCGCGGAAGGTCTGCTGGATCCCGAGACGCTCACCGCCGCGAACGACGGCAGCGGTGCCGGCGGGGTCGCGGAGAAGTTCGCCAAGGAGGTCTGCTTCGCCGCCTCCGGCTCCTCCGGCACGGCCATCGAGTTCGCGCAGGCCCTTGACGAGACCGTCGGCGAGGGAAACTACGACCTCCGGCTCATCCCGCCGCCTGCCGGGCCGGGTGGGAACATCATGGGCCCGCGCAACTTCTGGCACGGCTTCATGCTCAACTCCGAGATCGCCGAGTCCGCGAACTTCTTGGCGATCCTCCAGTTCCTGGACTGGCTGTACTTCAACCCGGAGGCGCGCGAGATGCAGCGCTGGGGCATCGAGGGCGAGACCTACACCAAGGCCGAGGACGGCACCATCAAGCTGATGGAGGGCTACTCCCTGGATTCCTTCGACCTGAACGTCGGCGCCGGGACGGATCTGCTCAAGGACCTGGGCTTCTCCACCTTCCTGGCCGAGGCCACCGAGTCGCGGGCGCTCAAGGAGTCCTACAACTCCGCGGAGTACACCGAGTACATCGACGGCGTGACCGAGAATCTCGAATCGATGCCGCCGTGGGCTCCGGCACCGCTCGAGGAGGCGGAGCTCGAGCAGGCGTCCCTGATGGCGACTCCGCTGAAGGACGCCGTGGACACCGCCACGCTGCAGTTCATCCTCGGCGAGCGCGACATGGGCGAATGGGATGCCTTCGCCGCAGAGCTCGAGGCTTCCGGTCTGCAGAACTACATGGACCTGATCAACGGCGCCCGCGAGCGGTTCCTCGAAGGCTCCTGAGCCGGCACCGGGACGGCGCCAGCACCTGAGCCGCCGCCGGCACCTGAGCCGACGCCGCAGCCGGAGCCAGAGCCGGCGTTCGCGGCATCAGGGCCGGCGTGCTCCGGAGGTCAGGGACCCTGCTCCCCCTCCGGAGCCGCCGACTCCCGCGGAGCCGTCGACTCCCGCTGGATGAGCATGGTCTCGAGCTTGAAGGGATGGGCGAAGAGACCCGGGTCCGAGGACAGCGCCAGCAGGCGCTCGATCGCGACCTGACCCATCGAGAACAGCGGCTGGCGCACCGCGGTGAGCTGCGGGTGCGTCCACTGCGCGATCATCGTGTCGTCGAAGCTGATCACGCTGAGCTGCTCGGGGACCTCGACTCCGAGCTGGCGCGCGGCGCGCAGGGCACCCACCGCCAGGGTGTCCGCGACGGCGAAGATCGCGGTGGGCGGTTCGGGCAGCTGCAGCAGGCGCTCGGCGCCGCGCTGGCCGTCCTCGTAGGAGAAGTTCCCGTGCTCGATGAGCTCCCGCTCCCACTTCACTCCGGCCGCACCGAGCGCGGAGTGGTAGCCCTGGAGCCGCTGGCGCGCCGGGATCGAATCCTCCGGGCCGGCGAGCACACCGATCCGGCGATGCCCTTGGTCCACCAGGTGCTGGACGGCGGTGGTGCCTCCCTCCCAGTTGGTGGCCGAGATGGTGACGATCCCCTTGACGTCGGGGTCGATGGAGACGGGGTCGATCGCGATCAGCGGCAGCGAGAGGTCTTTGCTCCAGCGGGCATGGCGGACCCCGATCGGGGTGGTCACCAGGACCACTCCCTCGACGCCGCGGGAGGCGACCTCGGCCATCCAGGCGCGCGAGAGGCCGGCGGAGGTCTGATCGCCGCTGACGACGATGAGATCCACATCGGCGCGGTGCGCCGCCTGCTCCGCGCCCTCGAGCACCTGCAGCGAGTAGGGGCTGGTGAGGGTGTCGAAGTGGATCAGCGCCGAGCGTCGCTTGTCCCCTTCGCGGCGCTTGGGCTGGTAGCCGAGCTCCCGCGCGGCCTCGGCCACGATCTCTCGGGTGCGGTCGCGCACGTCGGCGCGACCGTTCATCACCTTCGAGGCGGTCGCCAGCGACACCCCGGCCTTCTCCGCCACCTCTTTCAAGGTGACCCGTCCGGTCCGCGTCTCGCTCTGTGCCATGACTTCACCTCTCCCGTGCCCGGGGCGCTCCGCCCTTGGAGCGCCGCCTCGCACCTTACCTGCGCGAACGAACCTTGACCGGCCAGCACGCGAACTCTAACCCTGCCCTACCTTAACTTTCAGTTCATTGTTTCGCCAGTTTTCGCTGGCGTCACCACGCGGGGAGCGGTCGTCGTCGATCACCCCACGGACTCGTTGGAGGCATCTCCATGGCCCTGTTCGACATGCCCCTCGATGCCCTGCGGGAGTATCGCCCCACGCTCGAGGAGCCGGCGGATCTCGAGGACTTCTGGGACCAGACCCTCACCCAGGCCCGTACGGCCTCGGCCCCGATCCTCGCCCAGGAGCGGGTCGAGAACGGGCTCACCCTGGTCGACACCTGGGACGTCACCCTCGCGGGGCACGGCGGCGCACCGGTGCGCGCCTGGTACAACCGGCCCGCCGGCACCGACGGGGATCTCCCGGTGATCGTCGAGTATCTGGGGTACGGGGGCGGACGCGGCGAGCCTCTCGAGCGCCTGGCCTGGGCCGCCGCGGGGTACGGGCATCTGCTGATGGACTCCCGCGGGCAGGGCTCGGGCTGGGGCGCGGGCGGGCATACCGCGGACCCGGCTGGTTCGGGTCCGGCCGCCCCCGGGGTGATGACCCGCGGCATCGAGTCCCCGCACACCTCCTATCTCACCCGCCTGCTGACCGACGCCGCCCGCGCCGTGGATGCCGCCCGCGCCCTGCCCGGCGCGGACGGCCGGGTGGTCGTCACCGGGAGCAGCCAGGGCGGCGGCCTCGCTCTCGGCGCCGCCGGGCTGGTCCCCGACGTCGACGCGCTGATGACCAACGTCCCCTTCCTCACCCATATGCGTCGCGCCACCGAGATCACCGATGCCGACCCGTACCAGGAGATCGTGCGCTACCTGGCGGTCCATCGAGGTCTCGAGGAGCAGACCTTCCGGACCCTGGCCTACGTCGACGCCCTGCACCTGGGCCGCCGTGCGACTGCGCCCGCGATGTTCTCGGTGGCGCTGCGCGACGTCATCTGCCCGCCCTCGACCGTGTTCGCCGCCTACAACCTCTATGGCAGTGCTACCGGGAAAGAGCCGGAGCGCGAGATCGTCGTCTACCCCTTCAACAACCATGAGGGCGGCGGTCCCGCTCAGCAGCGACGCCAGCTCGACTGGCTGCGCGAGAACCTGTGACCGTCGCGCCGGCCGGCCCCATCGGCCGCGGATGCTCCGCGGGGCAGCACCGGCCCCGCAGCCTCAGCGCCGCAGGACCGGCCCCGCGCTCTCGGGGCGCCGCAGCGCCGCAGGACCGGCCCCGCGCTCTCAGCGCCGCAGTGCCGGGTGTCCCGCCCGGCCGCTCGCCTCGGCGAGCGCGTCCTGCACGGCGTAGTAGGCGGGCTTGCGGGAGTAGTCGTCCCACAGCACGGTCGCCGCGCCCTCACCGGGGAAGGTCCCGGGCACCCACGAGTAGCGATCCAGCACGCCCCACAGGGTCAGCGACGAGCAGCCCTCCACGGACAGCGCCGCTTCGGTCACCCGGCGGTAGTACTCGGCCTGCTGCGCGAGCTGGGCCTCCGTCGGCTCCTCACCCTCGACCACGTCCATGCGCACATCGAGCTCGGTGATGGCCGTCTGCAGGCCCAGATCGGCGAAGCGCTGGAGGTTGTCGGCGAGATCCCCCGGGAAGCCGTAACGGATCGACAGGTGCCCCTGGGTGGAGAAGCCGTGGACCGGGACCCCGTCGGCCAGCAGCTCCTGGATGAGCGCGTAGTAGGCATCGCTCTTGGGGTTGATCCCGTCGACGTTGTAGTCGTTGAAGAACAGCAGGGCATCCGGGTCCGCGGCGTGGGCCCAGCGGAAGCAGTCGGCGATGATCTCCGGGCCCAGCTCCCGGATCCAGAGGTTGCCCTCCGTGCGCAGGACGGCGCCGTCGTCGAAGATCTCGTTGACGACGTCCCACTGCTGCATCCGCCCGGCGTAGCGGCCGACCACGGTCTCGATGTGGTCCTTGAGGATCGCCCGCAGCTGCTCAGGGGTGAACCCGCCTTCTGCCACCCAGGCGGGGTTCTGGTTGTGCCACATCAGGGTATGGCCGCGCACCACCTGGCCGTGGGCCTCCGCGAACTCCATGATCGCGTCCGCGTCGACGAAGTTGAAGGTGTCCTGGGTGGGGCGGAGGTGGTCCCACTTCATCTGGTTCTCAGCCGAGAGCGAGGTGAACTCCGCGGCGAGCAGCTCGCGATAGGGCTCGTCGGCGGTGAACGGATCGGGATAGGGCCGGCTCAGGTGGTGGCCGCCGCCGGCGACGGCGCAGCCGATCTTCAGGGTGCTCCCGGCGGCGAAGGCGAGGTTGTCCTTCTTCGCGAGCCCCGGAGGTGTGTCCTGACCGTTCCCGGGCGGCTGCTTCGCAGGTCCCTGGCCGGCTCGGTCCGGGGCCGCGGCAGCGGGAGCGGCGACGGCGAGCGTGGTGGCGACTGCTCCGGCGGTGAGGATCTGGCGGCGTTTCATGGCTCTTCGCAGCTGAGGGGGTAGATGCGGAACGCGGGGTGGGCGCGTCGGTG
>NZ_JBQDLF010000074.1:0-11363 GCF_052095815.1 Brachybacterium sp.
CCTTGACGTAGGTCGCGTGGTGCTTGGAGTGGTGCAGCTCCATGATCCTGCCCGAAATCGAGGGATCCAGCGCGCCGTAGTCGTAATCGAGATCAGGAAGCGTGTACTCCGCCATGTGGATCATCCCTTCGTCGTGTGGTGCGCGGGGCCAGCTGGTGCGGGACCCGCCGTGCCATCCATCCTGCCACGATGGACTGCGAGTTGGCAGGGTCGCCAGCATCCGCCTCTTCCCCAGCACGGAGTACGGCCGACGCGCGGCGGCGTGTGGGCCCTGCGGGCCACAATGGGTCAATGGCCCTGTCTCGCCGCGCTCTCCCCTCGTTCTTCTCTGCTGCCACCGCGACGTGGTTCGCCGAGTCGTTCGAGTCGCCCACCCCAGCGCAGTCGGCTGCGTGGGAGGCGATCGAGCGCGGTGATGACACGCTGGTCGTCGCACCGACCGGCTCGGGCAAGACTCTCGCCGCCTTCCTCACCGCGATCGATCGCCTGGCGACGTCACGCGCCGAACGGCAGCCGACCATTGCTGCGAATACCGGATCCGGGCGCGGCCTCACCCGGGTCCTGTACCTCTCCCCCTTGAAGGCCCTCGGCGTCGATGTCGAGCGGAACCTGACCTCGCCCCTGGTGGGCACGGCACGGGCGGCGGAGCGGCTGGGAACGCCCCGCTCCGCGATCAACGTGGGCGTGCGCACCGGGGACACGCCGGCCGCCGAGCGTCGGCGGCTGATCTCCCATCCCCCGGAGATCCTGATCACCACTCCCGAGTCACTGTTCCTGATGCTCACCTCCCAGGCGCGCGAGACGCTCCGCGGGGTGGACACGGTGATCCTCGACGAGGTGCATGCGGTCGCGGGGACGAAGCGGGGCGTGCACCTCGCACTGTCGCTGGCCCGGCTCGATGCGCTGCTCGAGGCGCCTGCCCAGCGCATCGGGCTCTCCGCCACCGTCGAACCGGTCCAGGAGGTCGCCGATTTCCTCACCGGCTCCGGCCGTGTCCGCGAGGTGACCGTGGTGAGACCGGAGTCGACCAAGCGCTGGGACATCACCGTGACGCTCCCGGTGCGCGATCTGCAGGCGATCGAGCCTCCCGCCGATGCGGTCGACGACGAGGACGTGTCCGGCACCATCTGGCCGCATGTCGAACGTGCCGTGCTCGAGGAGGTCCTCGCACATCGTTCGACCATCGTCTTCACGAACTCCCGCAGCCAGGCTGAGCGCCTGACCGGCAAGCTCAACCGCCTGCACGCGCGGCGGTCCGCCGCCGATGGAGCCCCGGAGCCTGCTGGAGATGAGCTCGAGGACATCGCCCGCGCCCATCACGGCTCGATGTCCAAGGAGGTGCGCGCTGGGATCGAGGAGCAGCTGAAGTCCGGGACGCTGCGCTGCGTGGTCGCGACCTCGTCGCTCGAGCTCGGGATCGACATGGGCGCGGTGGACCTGGTCCTGCAGGTCGCCGCGCCGATGTCCGTCTCGAGCCTGCTGCAGCGGGTGGGTCGCGCGGGACATGACGTCGGTGCGGTCTCCCACGGTTCCCTGCATCCGTTGCACGCCGCAGATGTGCTGCGCTCCGCCGTCGCGGTGCAGGAGGCGGTCGCGGGCAGGATCGAGCCGCTCTCCGTGCCGCGCAACGCTCTGGACGTGCTCGCCCAGCACACCGTCTCGGCCGCCGCGATGGATGATCTGCAGGTCGAGGACTGGTTCGACCTGATCCGCACCGCGCATCCCTACCGGGCGCTGCCCCGCTCCGCCTTCGACCAGACCATCGATCTGCTGGCCGGCCGCTATCCCTCCACCGACTTCTCCGAGCTCCGGCCGCGGCTCGTGCACGACCACGAGACCGGGACCCTGTCGGGCCGTCCCGGCGCCCAGCGCCTCGCGGTCACCAGCGGCGGCACGATCCCCGACCGCGGCCTGTACCCGGTGCATCTGGTCGCGAGCGAGGACGATTCGCAGCCGCGGCGGGTGGGCGAGCTGGACGAGGAGATGGTCTACGAGTCCCGTCGCGGGGATGTGATCACGCTGGGCACCACGAGCTGGCGGATCGAGGAGATCACCGCTTCGCGCGTCACCGTCTCCCCCGCCTTCGGCATGAGCGGGCGGATCCCCTTCTGGCATGGCGACGGCGACGGGCGCCCGGCGAGCCTCGGCCGAGCGATCGCGACGGCGCAGGCGGAGCTCGCCGGAGCCGACCGCACCGACGCCGCTGCCCGCCTGGCCGCGCTCGGCCTCGATGAGAACGCCCGCACCGTGCTGCTGGACCACCTGGCCGAGCAGCAGCAGGTCACCGGCGTGGTTCCCGGGCCGCAGCAGCTCGTCGTCGAGCGGTTCCTCGACGAGCTCGGCGACTGGCGGGTGGTGCTGCACTGCGCCTACGGGCAGCGGATCACCGGTCCCTGGGCGCTCGCGGTCGGTGCCCGGGTGGAGGAGCGGTACGGCCTGGACGGCCAGGTGATGGCGGCCGATGACGGGATCGTGCTGCGCATTCCCCACGGTGAGGAGCCGCCCGGCGCGGACCTGTTCGTGTTCACTCCGGAGGAGATCGAGGAGGAGGTGCGCCGTCTGGTGGGCTCCTCCGCCCTGTTCGCGGCCCGGTTCCGCGAGTGCGCGGCCCGTGCCCTGCTGTTGCCGCGGCGGGATCCGAACCAGCGCGCGCCGCTGTGGCAGCAGCGGCAGCGCTCCGCCCACCTGCTCGAGGTGGCGCGGCCGCACCCGGACTTCCCGATTATGCTCGAGGCGGCGCGCGAGTGCCTGCAGGACGTCTACGACCTGCCCGCCCTGGTGGAGCTCATGGGGCAGATCGGCGGGCGCCGGGTGGAGGTGCGCGAGGTCGAGACCCCCTCCCCCTCGCCCTTCGCGCGCTCGCTCCTGTTCGGCTATCTCGCCCAGTTCATCTACGACGCCGACGCACCGCTGGCCGAGCGCCGCACCGCCGCACTCGCCCTGGACCAGTCGCTGCTCGCGGAGCTGCTGGGCACGGTGAGCCTGCGCGAGCTGCTGGATGCCGAGGTGATCGCCGAGGTGGAGCAGCGCCTGCAGGGCCTCACCGCCGAGCGTGCCCTCCATGGCACCGAGCAGATCGCCGACACGCTGCGGCGCCTCGGCCCGCTCACCCGCACCCAGCTCGCCGAGCGCAGCGCCGAGGGCCTCGATCTGGGGGCCGCGCTCGACGAGCTGCGGGATGCCCGGCGGATCATCACGGTGCGCCTGGCCGGGGCGGAGCATCTCGCCGCGGTCGAGGACGCAGGGCTGCTGCGTGACGCGCTCGGCACCGCGCTGCCGCCTGGCATTCCGCAGGCCCATCTCGCCCCCGTGGATCGGGCCGTCGCGCAGCTGCTCTCCCGCTGGGCGCGCGGCCGCGGGCCGTTCCTCGCCGGCGAGCCGGTTGACGTCTTCGGCCTGGCTCCTGGTGTCGCGCGCAGCGCCCTCGAGCAGCTCGCCTCCGAACGGGCGCTGCAGCAGGGCGAGTTCACGCCTGGCCGCGAGGGCGAGGAATGGGTCGATGCGGAGGTGCTGCGGCGCATCCGTCGGGCGAGCCTCGCCGCCTCGCGGCGCGAGATCGCGCCGGTGCCCGGTCCCGTCTACGCACAGTTCCTCGGGCAGTGGCAGCACCTGGCGGGTCGACGGCCCGACGGCCGACGGGAGAGTGCGCACTGGCGCGGCCGGGACGGCCTGCTCTCGGTGATCGACCAGCTCACCGGGGTGTCCCTGCCGCTGTCGGCCTGGGAGTCCCAGGTGCTGCCGGCGCGGCTGCCGGAGATCACCCCCGCGATGCTCGACGCGGCCTTCGCCTCCGGAGAGCTGGTGTGGACCGGGCACGGCCGACTCGGCGGGGACGACGCCTGGATCCGGCTCCATCTCGCTGACGCTCTGCCGCTGGGCCTGGACGCGACCGCGCTCGAGGAGGCCGCGGCGGATCTCGCAGACGGCTCCCCCGCAGCCCGGATCCTCGCGCTGCTGCGCGGCACACCCGGGGCGCTGCGGCACGGGGAGATCCTCACCGCGCTCGCGGACCAGGGCCAGGCGCTCGAGCCCGCCGCGGTGCACGAAGCGCTGTGGGACCTGGCCTTCCGTGCCCTGATCACCAACGATTCCTTCGAGGCGCTGCGCAGCTATGGCCGCGGCTCGGCCCCGAAGTCCGCGGCGCGCGGCGCGGGACGCTCCCGTCCGCTCACCCGGCGCGGGGCGGCACGGCTGTCGGCCGCGATGCTGCGTCAGGGCGCTAGCTCGGTCTCCGAGCTCGTGGCCGGTCCCGTCGGCGCGGGGCGCTGGTCCGCCGTGCGGGTCGAGGGCGTGGACCCCTCAGCTCGGGCCGCGGCGATCGCGACGCTGCTGCTGGACCGGCACGGGGTGGTCACCCGCGGGGCGATGGACGTCGAGGACGTCCCCGGCGGTTTCGCCGCGGTGTACCGCGTGCTCGGAGCGCTCGAGGAGAACGGTGCCTGCCGCCGCGGCTACTTCATCGACGGGCTCGGCGCCTCGCAGTTCGCGCCTGTCGAGGCGGTGGACCGTCTGCGCGACCGGGACCGAGAGGCGGAGACGGGACGAGGCGGCGAGGAAGGAGAGAGCGGCCCGTCGGCCGACGCCCTCTGCGTCGCACTCGCCGCGACCGACCCCGCGAACCCCTACGGTGCGGCGCTCCCCTGGCCTCCGCTCACGATCCCGCCGCCCGATGGCGCGACCGCCCGCCCCGCCCGTCGCGCCGGGGCGCTCGTGCTGCTGGCCGACGGGCAGGTAGCAGCCTTCGTCGACAAGGGCGGCAAGCACCTGCTGTGGTGGGCCGACGACTCGGCGACCCAGGGGCTCGCCGCACAGCTGGTGCGGGCGATCGCCGAGGACTCCCGCCTGCCGCAGCTGCGGCTCGAACGGATCAACGGCCACCCGATCGACGCCGCCGCGGTCACCTCGATCGGTGAGGCGCTCGTGGCGGGCGGCAGCTACCGCTCGCCGCGCTCGATCCGGCTCAGGGCGGGCGATCGCTGATGCCGGGAAGTCTGCTGATGGTAGGACATCTGCTGATGCCTGAGAGGGACTGCTGATGCCCGAAGGTGACACCGTCGCCCGGCAGTGCCGGATTCTGCATGACGCCCTCGCCGGGGCGGTCCTGACCACATGTGATCTCCGGGTCCCGCGCTCCGCGACCGCCGACCTCGTCGGCTGGCGTGTGCACGAGGTGCGGCCACGTGGCAAGCACCTGCTGATGCGGCTGCTGCCACCGGTCCCGGGACCGGCGCCGCTGACCCTGCACACCCACCTCATGATGGACGGGATCTGGCACGTGAACGGGAAAGCCCTGCGCTCGAGCGACACCAGTGCCGGGCCCCGACCTGCGGACACGATCCGCGTGCTGCTCACCGCCCAGCACGAGGACGGCCGCGAGGCCCGTGCGATCGCCTACGACGTCAAGCAGGTGCGCCTGGTGCGCACCGCCGACGAGGATTCGCTCGTGGGCCATCTCGGCCCGGATCTCCTGGATCCCACGTGGGACGAGGACGCAGGGCTGCGCGACCGCGCCATCGTGAACCTGGCTGCGGACCCCGAACGCCCGATCGGGCTCGGGCTGCTCGATCAGCGCAACCTCGCCGGCATCGGCAACATCTACCGCAGCGAGCTTTGCTTCCTGCGCCGTGTCCACCCCGCCGCCCCGACCGGTGCCGCGGGCGACCTCGGCGAGTTCGTTGATCTCGCACGTCGGCTCCTGGTGCTGAACCAGGCCCGTTCGGTGCGGGTCACCACCGGCGGGATGCTGGGCCGGGACGGGGACCTGTGGGTCTACGGACGCGGCGGGAAGCAGTGCCGCCGCTGCCGCGCCCGGATCGAGCGAGGGGACCTCGCTGACCCGAGGCTGGAGGGGGCGGAGGCGCGGGTGCTGTGGTTCTGCCCGCGGTGCCAGGCCGGTCCCGGCGCTCCGCTACCGGGAGGGCGTCTACCGGGAGGGCGGCGGCAGGACACCGGCGCTCGGGGCGGTCGGCGCCGGTGGGCGGGTAGCGAGTAGCGAGTAGCGAGTAGCAGGTAGCCCTCGCCGCTCAGGAGAGGATCCGCCGAGGCTGCCCCGCCCCGTCCGTCCCGAGCCAGCCGCGCAGGATCAGCACCAGCGCCGCACCCGAGAGAATCCCATCGTCGATCCCCGGGGGCAGCAGGAAGACCATCAGCACCAAGGTGACCAGGCACATCATGAGTGACAGAGCGAGGCCCCAAAGCCGGTTCCGCCACAGCGCTACCGCGCCGAGGATCCGCAGCACCGCGAACACGCCGCTGAGCAGCATCATCGGGTAGAGATTCTCCTGGAGGTAGCCGAGGGCGAAGATCTCAGTACGCTCGGTGATCACCTCCGGGGGGATGTCGAGTGCGAGCAGGCACAGGACTCCGAGGAACACCGTGGCCTCCATGAGGATGCCCTGCATCAGGATCAGGACCGCAGCGGCGCGCAGCTGACGATGACGGGAACGGGCGGAGTCAGGAACCATGGACTCAGAGAAGCATCACCTCCATCGGTGCCGGGGGCCGGTCCGCACGATGGGAGGGCCGGATCCTCGGTAGACTCATCCGCCGTCAGCCTCCATAGCTCAATGGATAGAGCAACGGCCTTCTAATCCGTAGGTTGCAGGTTCGAGTCCTGCTGGGGGCACCACTGACCAGGCATTACGCTCGATCAGACTGCACGAAGATGCCGAGCTTTCGGCACGGTTGGCTCATTCGTTGGCTTTTTCCGCCCGTCCCGAAGCATCTGGAGCACGTTCCCGGCATCCTTCGGTGCGGTCACAGAGTCCGCATAGGTGCGGAGGGTGAACGATGCATCCTCGTGGCCGACGTGAGCGGCGACCTGGTTCGGCGACATGCCAGCGTCGAGGAGATCGGTGACCACCGTCTTACGGAACGTGTGGGTTGTGGCCCACGGCACGCTCACGTCCTCGTGATCAAAGACATGCCGCATCGCATCGTTGACGTTGCTCTGGTCCCTCCAGGTGCCGTTGATGGACGGGAACACCGCGCCGTCCTCCGACATGGGGAGCGGCTTCTCGTGCCCCACCTTGGTCATGCGGGCGTGGCGCTCGCGCAGCAGGTCGGCAGTGTCGGAGGGAATGAAGACGTTGCGAGCACTCCTGGTGGTCTTTGTCCACGGCTGACGCACGATGCCCTCCCCCTTGACGCGGCCCAGCGTGCCGCCGATGCTCACGTGCGGAGACTTCCCGGCGAGCTTCACGTCCTCCCAGCGGAGCGCCAGTGCCTCGCCGATGCGAACACCGGTGCCGAGCATGAAGCGGATCAGGTCGGCAGTGTCGTTGTCGTTGGTCCGCCTGTCCTTCTCGATGAAGGAGAGCACCCGCTCCTGATCCTCAGCGGTGAGAGCCCGGTCAGTGTCCCTCTCGCGCAGCACCTTGCCATCCTCCAGCGCCTTGCGCTCCGTCTCCGTCTTCACCTTCGCCTCAGTGCGGCGTGAGCGCTTCACTGCACCCATGCCAGCCATCGGGCCGGGGGCGGAGACGATGCCGTAGCCAACGGCGCGCTTGAACATGCCGCCAACTACTGACTTCACACTGTGCGCCGCGCCGTTGCCGTGATCGTTGGCGATGCCCTGCAACCACTCCCGCAGCTCCAGGTGTGCCAGCGAGGAAAGCTCGCGCCCGTTGAACTTGTGGCCCGCAGCGAGCACCCGATTGCGCATCGCATCGGAGTAGACGCGGACTGTGGCATCGGAATAGTCCGAGTCATCCGACTCGATCCATGCAAGGTGCAGAGCGCCGAAACCGTCCCAGGTGGACGGGATCGACATGGTTGCATCCTTCGCCCCCATAGCCTCCAGCCTGGCGGCGTACTGTTCCCGTGCCTTGCGCTTCACCGCATCCTCAGCAACGGAACGGTTCCGGCCACGGGCCTGCACGCGGACCGGACGCCCACCGTCCAGTGCGCCGTACCTGGTGTTGGCGATGTAGTAGGAGATGGCCCTGCCCGTCGCATCTTTGTTGCCGTCCTTGTCGTACGCGGTCACCTGCACCGCGCCAACCTCGCCTGCCGCAAGTCTGTTCTTTGCCATGCCCCGAGAGTACGGCGCGAGCCAACGAATAGCAAGGTCTCAGACCGATACCGTTGCAGGTCAACAGGCCCGCCGACACCAGGGGGAAGGGGTGGGGGGCGACCCCTAGACATGTACGCAAGTCCCCCCGCTGGTCTCAGCCGGGACATTCCCGTACGGGTCTTAATGGCCTTTTGTTCACTCGACAACAAGAAAGACCCCCGTCCCCGGCGAGATGCCAGAGACGGGGGTCAGATCATGCGGCTTGACGGCGGCGCTTCCGAATCTCCACGGCTCCAGCGCTGTTGCAGGGGGCGCAGCTCGGCACGACGTTCTCCAGCCTGTGCTCGCCGCCCTCGGCGACGGCAACGGGCCAGTGGTCCAGCTCGGTCCACTCGTCGCCACAGTGGTAGCAGGCGTCGCCGTAGACGTCGATCAGCTCCTCGCGAGCGAACGGCACCACGACGGGCTCATAGCCATACTGCACCGCCCGCGTGCGGTAGTTGCTCGCCCATGCGTTCGCCCTGATCCGTTCCGGGTTCTCGGCATGCCATTTCTGCACGCGTTCCCGTTCCCGCTCGATGTGCGCTACCCGGTATGCCCGTCGGCGCTCAGAGTCCCTTCCGCGGTTCTCGGCTCGCCACTGTCGCACGCGCGCTCGCTCGCACTGCCGACAGTGGCCGAGATAGCCGCTCCTGGTGACCTTGGACCGTACGAACTCCGGGAGCGGCTTCACGATGCCGCACCTCGTGCAGCCCTTATGGGTGTCCCAGTGGTAGCTCATCAGGACCAGCGACCCCGGCGGACCTCGGAGTAGGTCATTTCCTCAGCACCGAGACGGATCAGCTCGGCGATGTCGGGGTCAGCCTTTGCCGCCACGACGCGGACAACACCGCCGATGCTCACGGCCTGGTAGGTCCGCCCGTCAACGATGAGGTGGGTCGGCTTGTTCTTCTCCGGGTACAGCGTGCCGATGGTGACGCGCACAGGGTGGTCGGGGTCGGTGGGGTTGCTCTGCTCCTGCCCGGCCTGCTGTGCGGCGGTGAGTGCGTGGCCGATGAACCGGTCCCAGTCCTGGGCGGCCTCCCTGGCGTCCGTGAGGGCCTGTGCGGCCTTCTGCTCGGCCTCGGCGATCCGGCGCTGGTACTCGGCGTACTTGGCTTCGATGCCGTTCACGCCATCGGCGGCGAGGTCTAGCAGCTCCAGTCGCCGAAGCTCGGCGACGGCACCGGGCAGGGTGACGGACCGCAGCTTCTCCAGATGCTCGGAGCGACGGGAGATCAGGCTCTCCAGCCCGTCCAGGCGGTCAAGGTCGGCAGGGGTGAGCAGTCCCTTCTCGGCGAGAACATCATGCTCAGCCTGGAGGGGTTCAAGCTCGGCGGCGAGAGCAGAGACGGAGGACTCGACTTCCTTGATGTACTCCTCGGCGAGGATGACAGGAGACTTCTGGGTGTTCTTCTTGGCGGTCATAGTGAACTACTTTCTATCGGTGATGTTCTTCTACTCGTCGGATAGTCGGTCGGGCTTCGCCCTCCCTCCCATCCTCCTCGTGTTCTAGTTGTTCTTCATTGAAGGTCAGCGAAGCTAAAGGTTGAAAGGAAGGAGGTTCTAAACCTTGAAGGGCTTGAACTTCCTGTTCTTCTTCGCCGCTCGTCGGAGGTTCGGTCGGCTTCGCCTCCCTCACCTCCTCCTCGCCGCCCTTCTGTTCTTCGCTGACTTCTAGGGCCAGATGCGCGATGCGGGTTCCGGGTGCCGGGGACGCCGCTGTAGAGGCGGCGTGCCGGATGCCGGATGCCGGGGCGCGATGCTGGAGGTCTACGGGCTTGCAACTGAGCTGGGTGGTTTAGAGTACGCAACCTTATGTCCCCACCTGCGGGTTTACCCTCAAAAACGGGCACGCCATGTCCGCCTGTTGCTGACATATCACACTCAGAGTGTCAGAACGATGGGAGGTCGTCTAGGCGGCTCTCGGGCGGGCCGCAGTAAGGCTCCTGCCCGCCTCGTCGATGCGCCGCCGCTTCGCTACCCGCTGAGAGCTGGGGCGGTTATTCGCAACCCCCGCGAGGTAGATATGCCGGGCGTCCGAATTGTCGTGGAACTGTGCGGCTCGCTTGCCCTGAGCGATGGTCCGCCGGACCGTTCTCGCATCGCATCCGAGGATCACGCCCATCTCCCCGGAATCGAAATCGGCACGACCGTCGGAATCGCAGCGAGCGACCGCGGCGAACCACATTCGCATTACCTTAGGCAGCTCCTCAGAACTGGATGATCGCTCGGCGTGGGGAATCACGACTTTGGACCAGCTCCGTTCCGAAATACTGGTGCGGTTGGGGATGGGCGTGACGCGCACGGCCTTGCCGTCCCGCATCAGTGCACCGCTCCCAGCGAGCACCGCCATGGTGAACACGCTCGTGTCGATCTCCTGTCCACGCGGCTTCTCCCGGTACGCCGTCAGGTCCTCGATGGTCGCGAGCCATGGCGGCGCCGTCTCTGTTATGGCGACCGTCCTGCTCGTCTGGTCTGTCATACGCTCACCTCGTCGTCTGGGAGCACGACGTTGCCGTCCTCGTCGGCAAGCTCCAGCATGGTTAGCAGGGTCACCGCTTCCTCGCCGGTCAGCACTCCCGACTCCCAGCGCTTGCGGATCTGCTCCGCGTACTCGGCCTTGCCCTGCTCGTCGAACTTGTGCCCCATCGCCTTCTCCCTCTCCCTCGTGGTGCTCATGCGCCGTTCCCCTCCCCGCTCTCAGCCTCGGTGCCGTAGGCGACCATGCTCCGAAGCTCGGTCGGCGTACTGCCCTCGGCGAGCGCTCCGGCCTCGATCAGTCCGTCGATCCGGGATCGGACAAACCCTGATGAAGCTCGCCGACGGCCCGGATGTGCCAGCCACGCCTGTAGCTGACCTTTCCGCAGGACCGTGATCCCCTCCGAGTCCGCAAAGATGATTGATGCGAGCATGATCCGCAGGTCCGGGTGGACTGCGGGGTTCTTCATGAAGGCGACGGCTTCCGTGTCGATCATGTTGACCGTCCTGGTGCCGCTCATCGACTCAACTCCAGGCGCTCCTGGGAGCTGTCACGGGTGAGGATGCCCATTGAGATGCATTGCCGGATCGCAGCTTCTACGTCCACGTTCTTCGCCTTCTCCTCCTCCCCCGTGGCAAGCGCTCGGCGCAGCTCCACGTAGGAAGGCGGGCACCACGTCAGCGTCTCGGTGTCGCAGTGGATCAGCACTGTGGCCCACAGCAGCGCAGCCTTATAGGGACGGTCGGCCTTGACGGCCTGTAGATGTCCGCGCAGGCGGAAATTGTCAAGGTGGATGAGACCAGTGGGAGTTAGGCGGCGATCTCGTAG
>NZ_JBQDLF010000075.1:0-11204 GCF_052095815.1 Brachybacterium sp.
CCTCGTCACCTCCCTCGACCTCGCGACCACCGAGATCCTCCGAGCGGCAGAGCTCACGCTCCCCACCCCCACCTCCGAGCACCGCCCGTCGTCCCGCGACTCCCGCCCCCGGGCAGAAGAGGAGCTCCCCGCATGAACGCCCCCGATCCCCACGACGCCCCGCTCACCCTGGTCACCGGTGCCAGCGGATACATCGGCGGCCGCCTGGTCCCCGCGCTGCTGGAGGCCGGGTTCCGAGTGCGCGCGATGGCGCGGCACGCCGACCGGCTCGAGGACCGACCCTGGCGCGGGCAGGTCGAGGTGGTGGAGGCCGACGTCGGAGACCCGGCGAGCCTGCAGGCCGCGCTCGACGGGGTCGACGTCGCCTACTACCTGATCCATGCGATGGGCGGCGGTCGCAGCTTCGCCGACCGCGACAGGCAGGGCGCCCGCTCCTTCGCCGAGGCGGCCGCACAGGCCGACGTGGAGCGCATCGTCTACCTCGGCGGAATCCATCCCGAGGGTGTGGAGCTCTCGGCGCACATGGCCTCGCGCAAGGAGGTCGGGGACATCCTGCTCGCCGGCGCGGTCCCGGCCGTCGTGCTGCGAGCGGCGGTGATCCTCGGCTCCGGCAGCGCCTCCTTCGAGATCATGCGCCACCTCTCCGAGCGCCTGCCGGTGATGATCGCCCCGCAGTGGCTGCGCAATCGGATACAGCCGCTCGCCGTGCGGGACGTGCTGCACTATCTGGTCGGCGCGGCTCGTCTCGAGGGCGCCCCGAACCGCACCTTCGACATCGGCGGGCCCGACGTGCTGACCTTCGCCGAGCTCCTCCAGGCCTACGCCCGTGCCGCCGGACTGCCGCAGCGGCGGATCCTCACGGTGCCGGTGCTGACCCCGCGCCTGGCCAGCCACTGGATCGGTCTGGTCACCCCGGTGCCCACCGGCATCGCCCGCCCGCTGGTCGAATCGCTCATCCACGAATCGGTCGCCGCCGAGACGGATCTGCGCGGCCTGGTCCCCGATCCCGAGGGAGGCCTGACCGGCGTGGATCGCGCGATCGAGCTGGCACTGGCCCGCATCCGGGAGCTCGACGTCGCCACCGCCTGGCACTCCGCCACGCCCGCCGGCGCCCCGTCCTCCCCGTTGCCCGAAGACCCCGAGTGGTCCGGCGGCATCGTGCGCGGAGACGAGCGCCAGCGCCACGTCGACGCCTCCCCCGAGACCCTGTGGGCGGTGATCGAGGGCATCGGCGGCCGCCGCGGCTGGTACTCCTGGCGCCTGGGGTGGATCTCGCGCGGGCTGATGGACCGCGTCGTCGGCGGCCCCGGGCTGCGCCGCGGTCGCCGCCACCCCGACCGGCTCGCCGTCGGTGACGCCCTGGACTGGTGGCGGGTCGAGCGGCTCGAACGGGGCCGCCTGCTGCGCCTGCGCGCCGAGATGAGGGTGCCGGGACAGGCCTGGCTGGAGCTCGGCGTCCAGGAGGCCGAGGGCGGCGGCGCGATCCTCTACCAGCGCGCGATCTACCACCCGCACGGGCTGCTCGGCGACCTGTACTGGTGGGCCGTGTGGCCCTTCCACGGGATCGTGTTCGGCGGTATGCAGCGCAACATCGCGCGCGCCGCGGAGGACGTCCCGTCCGACCGCCGCAGCGCCGTCGCCGGTGCCGGCTCGGGCACCGGAACCGGTTACGACACCGACACCGACACCGACACCGACACCGACACCGAGGAGACAGCATGACCCGCCCCGCGCGTCCGCTCGCTCGCCAACTCGCCGTGACCGTGAGCTTCCTGCTCGCGATGGTCGGCACCGCGATCGGCGTCGGCGCCTTCGGAGGTGATCAGATCGCCGAGGCCGCCGGCGGGCTGCTCGCCGCCGACTCCACCCACCTCGCACCCGCGAGCTCCGCCTTCATGATCTGGTCCGTGATCTACGCAGGTCTCGGCGCCTACACGCTGTGGCAGTGGCGGGACCGTGAGGATGCGCGCGGCATCGCCCCTCACGCCATCGCCTCGATGCTGCTGAATGCCGCGTGGATCCTCACCATCCAGGCAGGTTGGGTGGCGGTCAGCGTGGTCGTGATCGCGCTGCTGCTGGCGGTCCTCGCCGATATGTTCCGTCGCACCGCCGCCCGAGGCCCCGGCGGGATGCTCGAGCGGATCGCCGTGGACGGCACCTTCGGCCTGTACCTCGGGTGGGTGAGCGTCGCGACCTGCGCCAATATCGCCGCCGCACTCAAGGGCGCCGGGTTCACCGGCTTCGGCATCCCCTCCGTGCTGGCCGTCCTGGTGCTCGCGGTCGTCGCCCTGATCGGGGTGGGCCTGATCGTTGCCGGTCACCGTCCGATCGCCGCCCCGCTGGCGATGATCTGGGGCCTGGCGTGGATCGCCGTCGGCCGGGCGACGGATGAGCCGCATGCCCCTGCCGTGGCGATCGCCGCCGCGGTGGTCGCGACCGTGATCGCTCTCGCGGCCGTCGCGCAGTGGCTCCGCACACCGCGCCGCCCGCAGCCCCGAGAGACCGCGCTCGCCGGTCGGGACGACCGATGAGCCCGCGCACGACCGCCGAGATCCCGACGAGTCGCTACGACCGCGTCGCCCAGCGCAGCGCCGACTGCGTGATCGCCGGGTACTCGACCTCCTTCGGCTGGGCGACCCGGATGCTGGATGAGCCGGTGCGCACCCACGTGCGCAGCATCTACGCCCTGGTCCGCATCGCCGACGAGACGGTCGACGACCCGGATCCCACCTTCCCGGTCGCGGAGCGGTCCCGGCTGCTGGAGGACCTCGCCGCGGAGGCGGCACGCGCGGTGGCCGGCGCCCGCTCCACCAACCTCGTGGTGCAGGCCTACGCCCTCACGGCGCGGCGCTGCGGGATCGGCCCCGAGCTCCTCGACCCCTTCTTCGCGTCGATGCGCGCGGATCTCGCCGTCTCCCGTCATGACGAGGCGAGCCTCGCGGAGTACGTGCACGGCTCCGCCGAGGTGGTGGGGCTGATGTGCCTGCGCGTGTTCTTGGGCGGGGACGATGCCGCCTTTGCACGGCTCGCCCCAGCGGCGAGCGCTCTCGGTGCCGCCTTTCAGAAGGTGAACTTCCTGCGCGACCTCGCCGAGGACCACGACGAGCTGGGCCGCACCTACTTCCCGGGCCTGGAGATCGAGGAATTCGGCGACGCCGAGCGGGACCGCCTGCTCGACGACATCGACACCGACCTCGCACATGCCGCCACCGCCATCCCCCATCTGCCCACCTCGAGCCGCCGCGCGGTGACCGCCGCCCACGGCTTCTACAGCGCCCTCTCGCGCCGGCTGCGCGCCACCCCGGCGCAGCAGATCCGACGCACCCGCGTGCGCGTCCCCGACCATGAGAAGGCAGTGATCGTCGCTCGCGCGCTGCTCGGGGCCCGCCGATGAGCGCCTGCACCGCCGCACCCGGGACGAGCCGGACCGCCGTGGTGATCGGCGGCGGCATCTCGGGTCTGGCCACCGCCGCCCTGCTGGCCCGTGACGGCTTCTCGGTGGACCTCGTCGAGGCACGCGAGCAGGTCGGCGGCCGCGCCGGCAGCTGGGAACAGGACGGGTTCCGCTTCGACACCGGGCCCTCCTGGTATCTGATGCCCGAGGTCTTCGACCACTTCTTCCGCCTGCTGGGGACCTCCGCCGCCGAGCAGCTCGATCTGCAGGTGCTGGATCCCGGCTACCGGGTGTTCTTCGAGGGGCACCAGGAATCGCTCGACATCCGCGCCTCCGCCGCCCGCAACGCCGATGCCTTCGAACGGATCGAATCGGGAGCGGGCCTGCAGCTGGCGAAGCATCTCGACTCCGCCGCCCGCACCTACGACGTGGCCCTCGAACGCTTCCTCTACAGCTCGTTCACCTCGCTGCGACCCTTCCTCTCCGCGCGGGTCGCGCTGCAGGCGCCGCGACTGCTGCAGCTGCTCGCCGAGCCGCTCGAGCGCTTCGTCGCGCGCAGGTTCCGAGACCCGCGGCTGCGTCAGGTGCTCGGCTACCCGGCGGTGTTCCTGGGCTCCTCCCCGGACCGCACCCCGAGCATGTACCACCTGATGAGCGCCCTGGACCTCACCGGCGGGGTGATGTATCCGCAGGGCGGTTTCACCCATCTGATCGAAGCGATCACCGCTCTGGCCGTTCAGCAGGGCGTGCGCGTGCACACCTCGACGCGCGCCACCCGGATCCTCACCACCCCTGATGCCGCGCGGCCCGGCGGTCGGGGCCGGCCGCGGGCGAGCGGCGTCCAGGTGCAGGGGCCCGACGGGACCACCCGCACGCTGCCCGCCGACGTGGTGGTCGCGACCGCCGACCTGCACCGGGTGGAGACCACCCTGCTGCCGCGGCACCTGCAGACCTTCCCCGACTCCTGGTGGCGGCGCCGCACCCCCGGGCCCGGCGCGGTGCTGGTGATGCTCGGGGTGGAGGGCGAGCTGCCGCAACTGGCGCACCACACCCTGCTGTTCACCCGCGACTGGCGCGAGAACTTCGGCGCCCTGCGCGAGGGGCGTGTGCCCTCCCCCGCCTCGACCTATGTGTGCCGCCCCTCGGCCACCGATCCGTCGGTCGCCCCTGCCGGGCACGAGAACCTC
The DNA here is from genome assembly GCF_052095815.1 of Brachybacterium sp. NCBI lineage: Bacteria > Bacillati > Actinomycetota > Actinomycetes > Micrococcales > Dermabacteraceae > Brachybacterium > Brachybacterium sp. The sequence continues at coordinate 4,582 of NZ_JBQDLF010000075.1, forward strand.
TTCGTGCTGGTGCCCGTTCCCGCTGATCCCGGGCTCGGCCGCGGCGGGCTGGACGGCGCCGGCAGCGCGGCGGTCGAGCGGGTGGCCGACGAGGCCATCACAATGCTCGCCGAGCAGGCCGGGATCCCGGATCTGGCCTCCCGGATCGTGGTGCGCCGCACCGTGGGCCCCGCCGAGTTCTCCGAGGATCTCGGCGCCTGGCAGGGCAGCATGCTCGGCCCCGCGCACACGCTGCGTCAGAGCGCCTTCTTCCGCGCCGGCAACGTCTCGCGGAAGGTCGGCTCGCTGCTCTACGCCGGCTCCAGCACGATCCCGGGCATCGGACTGCCGATGTGCCTGATCAGCGCAGAGCTGGTCGCCAAGCGGCTGCGCGGCGACCGCTCCGCCTCCCCGTTGCCCGAGCCCGCGTCCGCGTCTGGTTCTGCGTCTGCTGAGGAAATCGTCGCATGACCTCATCGGTGTACCTGATCGGCCTGCTGATCCCGGCCGTCTGCATGGGGCTGCTGGACCGACGCTTCGGGCTGGCCCTCTGGCGCGCGCCGCGCCGCACCCTCCTGGTGCTCGCCCTGGGCATCGGATATTTCCTGCTGTGGGACCTCGCCGCGATCGCGGCCGGACACTACGGGATGGGACAGAGCACGCTGATGACCGGGATCATGCTCGCCCCCGAGCTGCCGCTCGAGGAGCTCGTGTTCGTCACCTTCCTGTGCTACTTCACCCTCGTCATGTGGGGACTCCTGGCGAGGCTGGGCAGCGGCCCCCGCGGCCCCCGCGGCCCCCGCGACTCCGCCCGGCGCTCGGCCCCGTCGGCCCCGTCGGCCACGACCCTCGAGGAGGAGCGATGAGCTACGCGGCCCTCGCCGGCCTGTTCCTGATCGGCCCCGTGCTCACCACCGCCCTGGCGCTGATGCTCCGTCGTCCCGGCCGCCGCTGGTGGCTGCTCACGGGCGGGACCATCGCTGTGCTCCTGGTGATGACGGTGCTGTTCGATTCGCTGATGATCGCGGTCGATCTGTTCCGCTTCGAGGAGTCGCTGCTGCTGGGCTGGAGGATCGGGCTGGCCCCGGTGGAGGACCTCGCCTGGCCCCTCGCGGCCGGGCTGCTGCTTCCCTCGCTGTGGCTGCTGCTGACCCCGGAGCGCGAACGATGAGCGCCGTGGCCTCCGCGCCCGGTGCTGCGCGCCAGCTGCTGGCCTCCTCACGCCCTCTGAGCTGGGTCAACACCGCCTATCCCTTCGCGGCCGCGTACCTCCTGGCCGGCGGCGGTGTGGATCTCCCCCTGGTGGTCGGCACGTTGTTCTTCCTGGTGCCCTACAACCTGCTGATGTACGGCGTGAACGATGTGTTCGACCACGAGTCGGACCTCCGAAACCCCCGCAAGGGCGGGATCGAGGGCATCGTCCTGGACCGCCGCTGGCACGCGGTGACGCTCTGGTCGGCGGGGCTGCTCGCGCTGCCGTTCGTGGTGGCGCTGCTGTTGTGGGGCGGGCTGGCGTCTGCGGTGGTGCTGGTGATAGTGGTGGCGGCGGTGGTCGGCTATTCCGCGCCGGGGCTGCGGCTGAAGGAGCGGCCGGTGCTGGACTCGATCACCTCCTCCCTCCATTTCATGGGTCCTGCAGCGTTCGGACTGGCGCTGACCGGGGCACCGGTGGGACTGACCGCTGCGGCGAGCCTCGCAGCATTCTTCCTGTGGGGCATGGCCTCCCACGCCTTCGGCGCGGTCCAGGACGTCCAGCCCGATCGGGCCGCAGGCATCGGCTCGATCGCGACCGTGATCGGGGCGGCGGCGACGGTGCGGCTCTCGATCGGGCTGTACGCCGCAGCCGGGGTGACGATGCTGCTGGCCGGCTGGCCGGCCATGCTCGCGGGGCTGCTCGTGCTCCCCTATCTCCTCAGCACCTGGCCCTTCCGCTCGCTGCCGGACGAGCAGGCCGAGCAGGCGAACCGGGGCTGGCGCCGGTTCTTATGGTTGAACCTGGTCACCGGGTTCCTGCTCACCCAGCTGCTGATCGGGATCGCGCTCACCCGCTGACCGCGCCCGCACGAGCGCGACGATGCCCGATGATGGCACTGTGCCCCGGCCGGGGCGCCGCCGCGAGAACAGGAGCCGAGATGAGATGTGCACTGGTCACCGGAGCCTCCCGAGGGATCGGCCGGGCCACCGCGATCACTCTGAGCGAGCGCGGGGAACGAGTGGCCGTGCACTACGGCACGGATCGGGAGGCGGCGGAGGAGACCCTCGCGCTGCTCCACGGCACAGGCCACGCACTGGTGGGCGGGGATCTCTCCGATCCGGCGACCGCACAGCGGGTGGTCCAGGAGTCCGAGGGCGCGCTGGGGCAGATCGACATCCTGGTCAACAACGCCGGGATCGCCCCCGGCACGGGCACCGACCACCGCGTGGCGGAGATCGACTACGCCACCTGGCAGCAGCGCTTCACCCGGATGCTCGACGTCGATCTCACCGCGCCCGCGAACCTGTCCTACCTGGTCGCCCGCTCGCTGATCTCTCGCGAGGCACCCGGAGTGATCGTGAACGTCGGTTCCCGCGGCGCGTTCCGCGGCGAGAGGGACGCCCCCGGCTACGCCGCGGCGAAGGCCGGGCTGCACGCCCTGGGTCAGTCCCTTTCCCTCGCCCTCGCGCCGCACGGCATCGCCGTCGCGTCGGTCGCCCCGGGATTCATCGGCACCGAGCGCCAGCGACCGAAGCTCGAGGGCGATGGCGGGGACGCCCTGAGGGCGCAGAGCCCGTTCGGACGGGTGGGCACAGCCGAGGAGGTCGCCGCCGCGATCCTCTACCTCACCTCCCCTGCCGCGCAGTGGGCCTCCGGCACGATCCTCGATCTCAACGGCGCCTCGCACCTGCGCACCTGAGCCATCAGTCATCACCGGCATCCGGCATCCGGCATCCGGCATCCGGCCTCCGGTGATCGGACCAGGGGCCCGGCCGGAGCTCGACACTCCTGCCGCCCTCACCGGCCGCGCAGATCTGGGATCTATCATGTGCGGATCCAGCGACCCTGCCGCCTGTGGCACCCCCCGCGCTGGTGGTCCCCTCCGACCCGGCCCCCGCCGCCAGATCTGGAAGCACCCCTATGTCGCGGAAGTCCACTCGTCCGACCGTCGCCACCATCGCCGGTGACCTCGGCATCTCTGCCGCCACGGTGAGCTATGCGCTCAACGGCAAGGCGGGGGTCAGCACGGCGCTGCGCGAGCGGGTTCTCGAGCACGCCCGCACCGTCGGCTGGACCCCGCACTCCGGCGCCCAAGCGCTCCGCCGCGGTCGCAGCGGAAACATCGGACTGGTGCTGATCAGGGACGCGAAGGAGGTCTCTCGCGAGCCGTTCTACGCCTCGGTCACCGCGGGTATCGAATCTGCGACCTCCGCCCATGGCTATGAGCTGATGGTCCGTTTCGTGCCGGGCGGCGGGGACCAGGAGGCGGAGGTGTTCCGCACCTGGGCTCGCCAGCGCCGGGTGGACGGCGTGGTGCTGCTGGACCTCGCCCAGGACGATGCCCGCCCGGCCCTGCTGGAGTCCCTGAACCTCGAGTTCGGCCTGCTGGGCCACTATCAGGGCCCCGAGGACTTCGTGAAGGTGGAATCCGCCGAGGACGCCGACGCCCGCACCGTCGTCGCTCACCTCCTCGAACGCGGCTACAACGGCTGCATCCAGCTCTCCGGCCCGGCCGAGTACGCCCACGAGATGCGCCGCCGCGACCTCATCCAGGAGCTGTGCCTCGAGCACGGGCTCCCGCACACCTGGGCCGCCGGCCGCTACTCGATCGAGGGCGGACGCTCGGCTTTCGCGCAGGTGGACTGCGCGGTGAGCACACGACCGGCCATCATCGCCTCGAGCGATCTGCTGGCGATCGGTGCGCTGCTCAGCGCGCAGGAGGCCGGGATCGACGTGCCGCGCCAGCTGGGTGTGATCAGCTGGGACGACTCGCTGATCGTCGAGGTCATCACCCCCGCGATCACGGCCCTGTCGCGTCGCCCCTTCGAGATGGGGCACAGCGTCGGAGACCTGCTGGTGCGCCGGATCGAAGGGCACCGCAACGAAGCTCAGAGCGACGTCGGGACGGTGCTGCAGGTCACCGAGGCGACGCTGCACCCCCGCGCCTCCACCGGCGGCTGAGCCCGCGGCCGACAGGCCTGGCATCCGTTGACAGCCCCGGCATCTCGTGCCCATACTTACCGAATCGATTAAGCACTGAATCGATTCGGTGACCCTCCGTCAAGGAGAACCCCGATGCGACGACGCACACTTCTGTCCGCAGCCCCGCTCGCCGCCGTGACCGCCGCAGGCCTCGCAGCCTGCAGCTCCAGCTCCGGCGGCGGCTCGAACGACAGTCCGGACACGCTCACCTACTGGGCCTCCAACCAGGGCACCAGCGTCGAGAACGACAAGGAGGTGCTCACCCCGGTCCTCGAGAGATTCACCGAGGAGACCGGCATCGCCGTGGATCTCGAGGTGATCGGCTGGGCCGATCTCCAGACCCGCATCCAGACCGCCATCACCTCCGGCCAGGGCCCCGACGTGGTCAACATCGGCAACACCTGGGGCGTGAGCCTCCAGGCCACCGGTGGCCTCCTCGAGCTGGGCGACGAGCAGTTCGAGGCGCTCGGCGGCCGCGAGCGCTACGTCCCCGCGGCGCTGGCCACCGGCGGCGCGGAAGGCACCGATCCCACCTCGATCCCGCTGTACGGCCTGGCCTACGGCATGTACTACAACGTGCAGATGTTCGAGGATGCCGGCATCGAACCGCCCACCACCTGGGAGGAGATGGTCGAGGCCGCGAAGGCCCTGACCGATGAGGAGGCCGGCGTGTACGGCATGTCCCTCGCCGCGGGCTCCTATACGGAGAACAACCACTTCGCCTTCATCAACGCCACCCAGAACGGCGCCGCGCTGAACACTGCGGACGGCAAGCCGTCCTTCACCGAGGACGGCGTGGTCGACGGCATCATGCGCTACCTGGACCTGATGCAGGAGCACAAGGTCGTCAACCCCTCCAATGCGCAGTTCGACAACGGCACCATGTCCGTCACCGCCTTCGCCAACGGCGAGGCCGCGCTGATCATCAACCAGAACAACGCCAACGCCACCATCGAGTCCAACGGGATGACCCCGGAGCAGTTCGCGGCGGTCCCCTTCCCCGCCCCGGCCGATGCTCCCAGCGACTGCGCCTCGCACCTGGCCGGCATCAACCTCGCGATCATGAAGGACACCAGCAACGAGGAGGGCGCTCTGAAGTTCCTCGCCTTCATGACCTCCGAGGAGACGCAGGCGGAGCTGGGCAAGCCCTTCGCCTCCCTGCCCGTGCTGGTGGACGGAAAGCCCACCTTCACCGAGAACACCGAGCAGGCGGACATGTTCATGGAGATCTACGGCGAGCGCGCGGAGCCGCTGCCGCTGGTGCCGTGGGAGGACCAGTTCGAGACCTCCGTGGGCCAGGCGATGAACAACATGTTCGCCACCATCGCCACCGGCGGCACCGTCAGCCGCGAGGACGTCGTCACCGCCATGCAGACCGCGCAGGACTCGATCCGCATCTGAGGCTCCGAGGGGCCGACGGGGGCACGCTCCCCCGTCGGCCGCCGCGCGCCCGCCACCCCGACGAAGAGAGTCCCATGACCAGCCTGATCGCCCCGAAGGGCACCAAGGCGCCGCCGGAGCGTCCCGACCGGCCGGCCCCGCGGCGTCGCCGCCATCACCTGTTCCCGTACCTGATCATCGCGCCCGCGATGCTGCTCGAGCTGCTGATCCACATCATCCCGATGGCGACCGGGTTCTGGATGAGCTTCATCGAGCTGACCAAGTTCTTCATCCGCCGCTGGACGGAAGCCCCGTTCGCCGGGTTGGAGAACTACCGGATCGCGGTGGATCTGAACACCCCCGTCGGCCAGGAGCTGCTGAACTCCTTCCTGGTGACGCTCGCGTTCACGGCACTCGTGGTGGGCCTCAGCTGGGGCCTGGGGATGGCCGCAGCCGTCGCCCTCCAGCGACCCTTCCGCGGCCGCAGCATCTTCCGCACCCTGTTCCTGATCCCCTACGCCCTGCCGCTGTACGCCTCGGTGATCACCTGGAACTTCATGCTCCAGCGAGACACCGGCGCCGTGAACCACATCCTGGTGGACCAGCTGGGGCTGCTGGACAGCGCCCCGTTCTGGCTGATCGGCGACAACGCCTTCCTCTCCGTGGTGGTGGTCGCGATCTGGCGCATGTGGCCCTTCGCGTTCCTGATGTTCATGGCCGGGCTGCAGTCCGTCCCCGAGGAGCTGTACGAGGCCTCCGCGATGGACGGCGCGAGCCCGCTGCGGCAGTGGCGTTCGGTCACCCTGCCGATGCTGGCTCCGGTCAACCAGACCCTGCTGCTGGTGATGTTCCTCTGGGTGTTCAACGACTTCAACACCCCGTACATGCTGTTCGGGACGGCGCAGCCGCCGGCCGGTGACCTCATCAGCTTCCACATCTACAACGCCTCGTTCCTGTCCTGGGACTTCGGCGTGGGCAGCGCGATGAGCGTGCTCCTGCTGCTGTTCCTGCTGGCGGTGTCGCTGGTGTACCTCTACTTCACCCAGTGGAAGAAGGAGAAGAGCAATGCGTGAGACCGTCGGAGAGA